>JAYRKO010000664.1:0-1906 GCA_041905745.1 Tagaea sp.
CGGTGATGTTGCCGCCCAGCCCGCGCGCGAGCATCGAGGGGTCGCGCAGCTCCGCACGCCGCTCGACGACGAACTGCTCGGCCGCCCACATCTCCGCGCGCGCGGGCTTGAGGCCGGCGGTCGCCGGGTGGCGTTCGATCACGCGCTTGACGTTGCGCACCATCTTCTTCGCAAGCGCCTCCTCCGCCGCGAGCACGAGCACGCGCAGGTCGGGATCGCGCGCCAGCAGCCACGCGCAGAACAGCCCCACCAGCGTCGACTTGCCGCTCGCGCGGAACGCGAGCAGCACCAGCCGCGCGCCCGGCGCACGCGCGTTGCCGGCGAGCCACTGCGCCATCCGGCGATGCAGGGCGGGCGTCGCCTGCCCCTGCAACGCGTTCCATTCGTCGACGAAGTCGGCGAAGTCGGGCGGCATCGTCACGTCTTGACGATGTGGTTGAGGACGAGCGTGGGCTGCGCGTTGGGGTGCGCCTGCCCGCTGCCGGCCTGCCCCGTCGTCGTGGCGCCGCCCGGGGCGCCCGCCGTCGTATCGTTGCCGCCGAAAGACCCGGCCACCGTCATCCCGCCGCCGCCCGCCACGTAGCCGTGCGCGTGCGCGGGCAGTTGCGCAAGCGTCAGCGCGTGCGTTTCCGATCCGCCCGCCGCACCCAGCGTCGCGCCCGCAATACCCGAGCCACCCGTCGTCAGCCGGTTTGCGGCCGTGCCGTTCATGTTGTCGCGGCCCGCCGCCACGCGCCCGCGCAGGTCCGGCAGGTTGAACGTCGTGCTGCCGTCGCCCGCCCCGAACGTCGTGCCCAGTGCGGCGAACAGCACGGCATAGGTCGCGCGGCTCACGGCCTGCCCGGCTGCGAACAGCCAGCCCGCTGGTTCCGTCGCACCCGCATAGGGCACGACGACGCCCGCCGGCACGCCGGCCGGCAGGCTCTGGAACGAAGCATCGGCACCTGTGCCGTTCGACGTCAGCACCTGTCCGGCCGTGCCCAGCCGCGCGAGCTTCGCCGGCCCCACGGCGTTGGCCGCGATCGCGACCGTGCGGTCGGACGGCGTGCCGCCGACGACGAGCGCTGCGTCGGCCGCCGTCAGGCTCACGATCGTGCCCGCCCCGTCGAGCCCCTTGTCGCCCGCGCGCGCGAAGGCGAAGCGCGCCCCCTCGCCCGCCGTCCATGCGCCGGCCGACGCGACATGCGTCACGTCGATGCGCAGCCACGCACCGAAATCCGCGACCGCGCGCACGACGAACGTCGCGAACGCGCCGGCCGCACCGCGCTTGCGCAGGACGAGCGTGCCCTTCGCGCCCGGATTGGTGCTGGCCGCCCAGCTCGCGACGAAGTCCGACAGGTCCGGATTGCCGGCATCCGCGCTTGCGGCCGAAAGCGCGATGGCCGTGGCGGCCGCGGGCGTCGCCGCATCGAAACGGAAAAGCCCGGCGCCCGGATCGGCCATCGCGGTGCCCGGCGCCAGATCCCACGCGATCGCCAATGCCGCCGCCGCCGAAGCCGCATCGGCGGCCGACTCGATCGCCGTCGTCGCGGCCAGCGATGCGGCCGACCGGTGCGCAAGCGCAAGCGCTGCCGACGCATCCGCATCGGCGGCATCGCCCGCCGCCGCCGCCGCCGATGCGCCCGCAAGCGCCGCCGAAGCGGCGGCGGCGGACGCACTTGCCGCCGCGTTTGCGGCCTGATCGGCATAGTCGTCGGCGGAAACGGCCGGGTTGCCGGCGGCGTCGAACACCAGCGCCTTGCGCGCACGCGCGGCCGCGGGCGGCAGGCGCACCGGCGCATCGTCGGGGTCGTCGTCGGGCAGGCTCAGCGCGCGGCCCGCCGCCGTCTCGATCTGCTGGAGTGCGGCGGTCTGGAAGTCGAGCTCGTCGTTGAGCGTCTTCGCGCGCAGCTCGCCGCCTTCCTGG
>JAYRKO010000665.1:0-1905 GCA_041905745.1 Tagaea sp.
GCGAAACCCAGCTGGTACACGGCCGTGCCCACGATGCACCAGACGATCCTGGCGCGCGCCGAGCGCAACAAGGACAGCATCGCGAAGGCGAAGCTGCGCTTCATCCGCTCGTCGTCGGCCTCGCTGCCCCCGCAGGTGATGGCCGAACTGGAAGCCACGTTCGGCTGCCCGGTCGTCGAGGCCTACGGCATGACCGAAGCCGCGCACCAGATGGCCTCGAACCCGCTGCCGCCGCGCGCGCGCAAGGCGGGCTCGGTCGGCGTCGCCGCCGGCCCCGAGGTGCGCATCATGGACGAGGAAGGCAACCTGCTGCCGTCCGGCGCGCTGGGCGAGATCGTCATCCGCGGGCCGAACGTGACCAAGGGCTACGAGGCCAATCCCGACGCGAACCTGAAGGCCTTCGCCAACGGCTGGTTCCGCACCGGCGACCAGGGCACGATCGACGCGGAAGGCTATGTGCGCATCACCGGGCGGCTCAAGGAACTCATCAACCGCGGCGGCGAGAAGGTAAGCCCGCTGGAGGTCGACGAGGTCATCATGGACCATCCGGCGGTGCAGCAGGTCGTCACCTTCGCCATGCCGCACGACAAGCTGGGCGAGGAAGTCGCCGCCGCCGTCGTGCTGCGCGAGGGCCAGAGCGCCACCGAGCGCGAACTGCGCGACTTCGCGGCGAAAAAGCTCGCCGACTTCAAGGTGCCGAGAAAGATCGTGTTCCTCGCCGAGATCCCGAAGGGGGCGACGGGCAAGCTCCAGCGCATCGGCCTTGCCGGAAAGCTTGGCCTCGGCGCATGAGCCGCGTCCTCATCTTCGGGGCAGGCGCCATCGGCGGCTATATGGGCGTAAAGCTCGCCGAGGCCGGCGCCGACGTGACGTTCTTCGCGCGCGGCCCGCATCTCGCCGCGATGAAGGCCAACGGCATCCGGCTCATTTCCGAAGGCAAGGAAACCGTCGTCACCAAGGCGCGCTTCACCGGCGATCCGGCCGAAGCGGGCACGCAGGATTTCGTGATCGCGGCACTGAAGGCGACGGGCCTTGCGCCGGCCGCCGGCCAGATCGCGCAGCTGATGGGCCCGCAGACGGCCCTCGTCACGGCGATGAACGGCGTGCCCTACTGGTATTTCTACGGCCATGGCGGCCCGCACGACGGCGCGCGGCTCAAATCGGTCGATCCCGACGGCCGCCTGTGGACGATGCTCGATCCCGCGCGCGCCATCGGCTGCATCGTCTATCCGGCCGCCAACATCCTGGCGCCGGGCGTCATCGAGCACACCTATTCCAACCGTTTCGCGCTGGGCGAGCCCGACGGCTCGAAGAGCGAACGCATCGCCAAGCTCGCCGAACTGATGATCGCCGGCGGCCTCAAGGCGCCCATCCGCCCGCGCATCCGCGACGACATGTGGGTGAAGCTGTGGGGCAACCTCACCTTCAATCCCGTCTCGGCGCTGACCGGCGCCACGCTCGACGTCATCGCGGCCGACGCCGGCACGCGCGCGGTCGCCAAGGCGATGATGCTGGAAGCGCAGGCAGTGGGCGAAGCACTGGGCATCCGCTTCGGCATCGACGTGGAAAAGCGCATCGACGGCGCGGGCGAAGTGGGTGCGCACAAGACGTCGATGCTGCAGGACCTCGAAGCGAAGAAGCCCATGGAGATCGACGCGATGCTCGGTGCGGTCGTCGAGATGGGCGAACTGGTCGGTCAGCCGATGCCGGCCTGCCGGATCGTGCTGGCGCTCGTGCGCCAGCGCGCGAACGTGGCGGGCGTTTACCCATGATGAGCCCGTGCGTGCGCGTGTGCCGGCTGGGGCCCGACGACCGCTGCGAAGGCTGCGGGCGCTCGGTGGGCGAGATCCGCAACTGGGCGTCGATGACCCGCGACGAACGCTGGTCCATCATGAAGCGCCTCGC
>JAYRKO010000666.1:0-1903 GCA_041905745.1 Tagaea sp.
GGCATCCAGCCGCAGACGATCGAGGCGATCGCCCACGCGAAGGCGGCGGGCGTTCCGATGATCGTTGCGATCAACAAGGTCGACAAGCCGGACGCCGATTCCGACCGCGTGCGCCGCGACCTGCTGCAGCACGACGTGGCGCTCGAAGGCTACGGCGGCGACACGCTGGGCATCGACGTGTCGGCCAAGGCCCGCACGGGTCTCGACAAGCTGGAGGAAGCCATCCTCCTGCAGGCCGAAATCCTCGAACTGCGCGCCAACCCCGAACGTCAAGCGCAGGGCGCCATCGTCGAAGCGAAGCTCGAACGCGGCCGCGGCCCCGTGGCCACGGTTCTCGTCCAGAAGGGCACGCTCAAGGTCGGCGATATCTTCGTGGCCGGCGAGGAGTGGGGCCGCGTGCGCGCGCTGGTCGACGACCGCGGCCGGCAGATCGAATCGGCCGGTCCTTCGACGCCGGTCGAGGTCATCGGCCTCAACGGCACGCCGCAGGCGGGCGACGACTTCCAGGTCGTCGACAACGACGCGCGCGCGCGCGAGGTGACCGAGTTCCGCCAGCGCCGCACGCGCGAGGCGACGGCCACCGCCAAGGCGCGCGGCACGCTCGAGCAGATGTTCTCGAAGATCCAGCAGGGCGAGGCCAAGGAGCTGGCGGTCGTCGTCAAGACCGACGTGCAGGGTTCGCTCGAAGCGATCATCGGCGCGCTCTCGAAGCTGCGCACCGACGAAGTGGCCGTGCGCGTGCTGCACGGCGCGGTCGGCGGCATCACCGAAGGCGACATCGCGCTCGCCAAGGCGAGCCAGGGCCTGATCGTGGGCTTCAACGTGCGCGCCAATCCGCAGGCCCGCGAGATGGCCAAGCGCGACGGCATCGAGATCCGCTACTACTCGATCATCTACACCGTGATCGACGAGATCAAGGCGGCGCTCTCGGGCATGCTCTCGCCCACGCTCAAGGAGAAGTTCCTGGGCAACGCCGAGATCCGCCAGATCTTCAACATCACGAAGGTCGGCAAGGTCGCCGGCTGCCGCGTGGTCGAAGGCCTGGTCAAGCGCGGCGCCAAGGTGCGCCTGCTGCGCGACCAGACGGTCATCCACGAAGGCACGCTCAAGACGCTGCGCCGCTTCAAGGAAGAAGTGCGCGAGGTCCAGGAAGGCTACGAGTGCGGCATGGCCTTCGAGAACTACGAGGACATCCGCGAGGGCGACCTCATCGAATGCTTCGAGGTCGAGGAAGTCGCGCGCACGATCTGATGGCGTACGGCGTTCCGAAATCCGGGGGCGGTGCGGGAGCGATCCCGCCCGCCCCTTTCTTTTTCCTGCGCCACGGCGAAACCGACTGGAACCGCGAACGCCGGCTGCAGGGCAATATCGACGTGCCGCTGAACGCGACCGGCCTCGCGCAGGCCGAGGCGGCCGCCAAACGGCTCGTCGGCGCCGGCGTGGCGACCATCGTCGCAAGCCCGCTCGCCCGCGCGCGCCGGACAGCCGAAATCGCCGCCGAAGCGCTGGGCCTTGCGGTCGAGTTCGAGGCCGACATCGCCGAATGCCGGCTGGGCGTGCGCGAAGGCACGCCCGACGACGGATTCCTCGAACGCTGGCGCGAAGGCCTCGAATCGCCCGAGGGCGGCGAAAGTTTCGCCCAATTCTGCGCGCGTACGCGTGCCGGGCTCGTGCGCGCACTGGCCCGGCCGGCGCCGGTCCTCGTGGTTGCGCACGGCGGCGTCTTCGCCTCGCTGCGCGTGGCGCTGGGCCGCGCGCCCACGACCGACATTGCGAATGCCGTTCCGATCCGGGTCGAGCCGATCGGCGGCGACTGGCGGATCGCGGCCCTCTAGGCCGGCGGGCGCATCGCTTCCTTCGCCTTCGCCGCAAGCTGGTCGAGGCTGAAGGGCTTGGGCAGGAA
>JAYRKO010000054.1:0-10051 GCA_041905745.1 Tagaea sp.
GAGGAAACCGTGTGGCCCGTATTGGCGACGCGCGTGCCGGCGTTCGAGAACATCCGCCCCGGCCGCGCGTGGGCGGGCCACTACGACATGAACCTGTTCGACCACAACGCGATGGTCGGCCCGGTGCCGGGCACGGCGAACGTGTTCCTTGCGAACGGGTTTTCGGGGCACGGGCTGCAGCAGAGCCCGGCGACCGGCCGCTATCTCGCCGACCTGATCGTGCGCGGGCGCGCGGGCGCGGTCGACATGGCCGAACTCGACCCCGGGCGGCTCGTATCGAACCGCCCGGTCGTCGAGAAGAACGTCGTCTAGGCGACGGCGCTCACTTCTTCTTCAGCTTGATGAAGCGCAGTTCGACGTCTTCCTGGACGCGCATGTTGAATTCCGCGACCGTGTCGAGCACGCCCATCACCTGCGGCTCCTGGTGGATGGGGATGACCGGCACGTCGTCGACGATCTGCTTGAGCGCCTGACGGGCGAGCGAGTTGCGCAGCGGGATGTTCGTCTCGACCGCGATCTGGTCGCGCAGCGCCTCGACGCTGGGGTTCTGGTATTTGCCCCAGTTGAAGGTACCCGCCCCCTTGGTCATCGTCAGCAGTTCGCGCAGCGGATTCGAGATGTCGAAATTCCCCGGCGTCCAGCCCAGCATGTAGAACTGGAACTGCCCGTTCTGCCCCGCCGGGATGAACTGCGAGAAGTTCATCGCGTTGAGACGCGCGTTGATGCCCACGCGCGCCAGCATCGGAACGACGGCCGTGCAGATCGCCTCGTCGTTGATGTATCGGTTGTTCGGGCAGTGCAGCGTGAACGTGAAACCGTTGGGGTAGCCCGCCTCGGCCAGCAGCTTCTTCGACGCTTCCGGATTGAACGGCAGGCGCTTGTTGAGTTCGGCGTCGAACCCCTGCACCTGCGGGGCGATCGGCAGCCCCGTGATCTGGCCGAAGCCGCGCATGACGACGCGGTTGATCGCGGCCATGTCGATCGCCTGGTAGATCGCGCGGCGCACGCGCGCGTCGCGCAGCGGGTTCTTCACGCCCGGCTGGTCGAGCACCTCCTCGCGCACGGTATCCATGCCGAAATAGGTCGTGCGCGCCGTCGGTCCCTGCACGACCTTGAGGCCGGCCTGCCCCTGCAGGCGCGCCACGTCCTGCAGCGGGACCGGATAGATGAGGTCGAGTTCGCGCGACAGCAGTGCGGCCACGCGCGTGGCGGGATTGGCGACCGGGCGCCAGACCGCCCGCTTGATGCCGTGCGTGGCCTCGCCCCACCAGTTCGGGTTCGCCTCCATCACCGTACGCTCGTCGGCCACGCGCTCGACCAGACGGAACGGGCCGGTCCCGTTGACGTTGACGTTGCCGAAGTTGGTGTTGGCACCGGGCTGGCCGGTGCGCACGATCGTCATCGCGTTGTTCTTCTCGATCCACGGCTTGCTCATGATGAAGAACAGCGTGAGATCCTGGAGAAGGACCGGGTTGGGACCCTTGGTGACGATCGTGACGGTGCTGTCGTCGACCTTCTCGACGCGCTCGATCGACACGACCGTGTAGTTCATGTCGGACGAGGCCTGCCGCACGCGCTCGAACGAGGCGACGACGTCGTCGGCCGTGAACGGCTCGCCGCCGTGGAACTTCACGCCCTTGCGCAGCTCGAACTTCCACGTCGTGGGCGTCGTGTTCTCCCAGCGCACCGCAAGGCCCGGCTCGAGCGAGCCGTCGAAGCGGCGGCGCACGAGCGGTTCGTACATGTTCGACTTCATCGCATTCGTCACGCCGTGATTGTTGGCGTGCGGATCGAGGCCAAGGATGTCGTTGGCCGAGCCGTAGCGGAACTCCTGCGCGCCGGCCGGCGATGCCGCGCCGAGGGCGACGGCCGCGACTGCGGCAAGCAGGGTCGCGCGGGTGATGTGTCGGATCATCGGAAAAAGCCTCCTTGGGGGGTCCCTGTTCTTTCTTTCATGCCTGTCCCCCGGGTTTCGGGGGCGGCGTTTGTGTACAAAATTTGCGATAGTGTCGACGAACTGGCAAGCGCTGCCGCTTCGTGCCGACGGCACGGGCATGCTAGCTTCGCGGTATCCGAGGGGGAGACGGTTCCAGAATGTACCTTTTTCGCAATGCACGCGTTTACGACGGCCGTTCGAAGGTCGCCCGCCCCGGTTCCGACGTGCTGGTCGAGGGCAATACGATCCGCGAGGTTTCGTCCAAGCCCATCCGCAGCGCGAAGGCGAAGGTCTTCGACCTCAAGGGCCGCACGCTGATGCCCGGCCTCATCGACTGCCACGTGCATGTCGTGGCGACGATGGCCAATCTCGCGAAAAACGCGACGATGCCCACTTCCTTCACCGCGCTGAAGTCGGTCGCCGTCATGGGCGCCATGATCCAGCGCGGCTTCACGACCGTGCGCGACGCCTCGGGCGCCGACTACGGCCTCAAGCTTGCGGTCGAGGAGAAACTGTTCCACGCGCCGCGCCTGTTCATTTCCGGCAAGTCGCTGAGCCAGACCGGCGGGCACGGCGACATGCGCGGCCGTCTCGACGACCGCGATTTCTGCCTGTGCCACGCGCGCGTGGGCCTCATCAGCCGCGTGGCCGACGGCGTGGACGCCGTACGCCGCGCCGTGCGCGAGGAGATCAAGGCGGGTGCCGACCAGATCAAGATCATGGCCTCGGGCGGCGTCGCCTCGCCGACCGATCCGATCGACTTCTTCGGCTACAGCCGCGACGAGGTGCGCGCCATCGTCGAGGAAGCGACCAACTCGCGCACCTACGTGATGGCCCACGCCTACACCGCCGACGCGATCGCGCGCGCGGTCGAATGCGGCGTGCGTTCGATCGAGCACGGCAACCTCGTCGACGCGGCCGCCGCCAAGGCGATGGCCAAGGCCGGCGCCTTCGCCGTGCCCACGCTCGTCACCTACGAGGCGCTAGCCAACGAAGGCGCCTCGCTCGGCCTGCCCGCGGAATCGGTCGCGAAGATCGAGAATGTGCGGGGGGCCGGCCTGCGTTCGCTCGAGATCTTCCGCGCGGCCGGCGTGCGCACCGCCTTCGGCTCCGACCTGCTGGGCGAGATGCACCGCCACCAGTCCTCGGAATTCGACATCCGCGCGCGCGTCCTGCCCGCGCACGAGATCCTCGCCTCGGCCACCTCGGTCGCGGCCGAGCTTCTGGGCATGGACGGCAAGCTCGGCGTCGTGGCGCCGGGCGCGCTTGCCGACCTTCTCGTCGTCGACGGCGATCCGCTCAAGGACGTGCGCGTCCTGTGCGGCCAGGGCGAACGGCTCGCCGCGATCGTGCAGGACGGCCTCTTCATCAAGAACACGCTCCACTGAAGGACTTCGGAAAATGACCGCGATCCCCCGCACCATCCGCCTCAACGCCGCCGACAATCTCGTCGTTGCGGTCGACACGATCCCGCAGGGCGCTTCGCTGCACGGCGTGACGGCGAAGGCGCGCATCATGAAGGGCCACAAGATGGCCATCGCCCCCATCGCCGAGGGTGCGGCCGTCGTGAAGTTCGGCCAGACGATCGGCTTCGCGCACGGCGCCATCGCGCCGGGCGACCACATCCATACGCACAACTGCGACTTCAAGGCCTTCGCGCGCGACTACCATTTCGCCGAGGACGCCAAGCCCTATGACCCGCTGCCGGAGAAGGAACGGGCCACGTTCCAGGGCTATCGCCGCGCCGACGGGCGTGCGGGCACGCGCAACTACATCGGCATCCTCACCTCGGTGAACTGCTCGGCCTCGGCCGCGCGCTTCATGGCCGAAGCGGTGCAGCGTTCGGGCATCCTCAAGGACTATCCCAACGTCGACGGCGTCGTGTCGTTCGTGCACGGCACGGGCTGCGGCATGGCGGCCAAGGGCGAAGGCTTCGACGTGCTGAAGCGCACGCAATGGGGCTACGCGACCAACCCCAACGTCGGCGGCGTGCTGCTGGTGGGCCTCGGCTGCGAGGTCTTCCAGATCGACGAGATGAAGCGCGCCTACGGCATCGTCGACAACGACCTGTTCCAGTCGATGACGATCCAGGACACCGGCGGCACGCGAAAGACGATCGAGCAGGGCGTGGAACGCATCAAGGCGATGCTGCCCATCGTCAACCGCGCCAAGCGCGAGACGATCCCGGCGAGCGAGTTGATGCTCGCACTCCAGTGCGGCGGATCGGACGGCTATTCGGGCATCACCGCGAACCCGGCGCTGGGTGCGGCCGTCGACCTGCTGGTCAAGCACGGCGGGACCGCGATCCTCTCCGAGACGCCGGAGATCTACGGCGCGGAACATCTCCTCACGCGGCGCGCGCAGACGCGCGAGGTGGGCGAGAAGCTGATCGAGATCATCCGCTGGTGGGAGGAATACACCAAGCGCAACGACGGCTCGATGGACAACAACCCTTCGCCCGGCAACAAGGCGGGTGGGTTGACGACGATCCTCGAGAAGTCGCTGGGTGCGGCCGCCAAGGGCGGCACGACGACGCTGCGCGGCGTCTACCGCTATGCCGAGCGCGTCGACACCAAGGGCTTCGTGTTCATGGATACGCCCGGCTACGACCCAACCTCGGCCACCGGCCAGGTCGCGGGCGGCGCCAACGTGCTGTGCTTCACCACCGGCCGCGGGTCGGCCTATGGCTGCAAGCCGACGCCGTCGATCAAGCTTGCGACCAACTCCGACATCTACCGCCGCATGGAAGAGGACATGGACATCAATTGTGGCGACATCGTCGACGGGGTCAGCGTCGAGGAGAAGGGCCGCCAGATTTTCGAGCATATTCTGCGCGTTGCGTCGGGCGAGCGGAGCAAATCCGAACTGCTCGGCTACGGCGACAACGAATTCGTGCCCTGGCAAATCGGCGCGACAATGTGAAAAGTGTGGATTATTTAACCACACATTAAGTCTCTGAGGCGCAGGTTCCGGCTGCGGGCCGCGAATGCGGCACGCAAGATCGGACCCTGCCCCCGGAGGAACCTCCCGATGTCCATTCGTACCCGCCTGATTGCGGCGACAGCGCTGCTTGCGCTGGCCATCGTGGCAGCATCCGCTGCCGGCTGGATTTCCGGCGGCATCGCCGGCAGCGGCATGCAGACCGTCTATGTCGACCGCGTCGTTCCGATGCGCGATCTCAAGACGGTCGCCGACGCCTACGCGGTCGACATCGTCGATACAGCCCACAAAGTACGCAACGCCAATATCGACTGGGCGGCGGGCGCGACGAACGTCGAGCGCGCGCGCGCCAATCTGGCCAAGTCTTGGAAGGCCTATGCGTCGACGGAGATGGACGCGCGCGAAAAGCAGCTTGCCGACAAGGCCGGTGCCTTGATGGCCAAGGCCGACGAAGTCGTGACGGCGCTCGCCGCCATATTCGCGGCGAAGGACGCACCGGCGCTCGACGTGCTCGTGCGCCAGCGTCTCTACCCCGCGATCGATCCGGTTTCCGAAGCGATCGACCAACTCGTCGTCCTGCAGCAGGACGTGGCGCGCGAGGTTTTCGAACACACGAACGGCGTCTTCGCGTTGTCGCGCTCGATCATGATCGCAGTCGTCGTCGCCGCGGCGGCGATCGTCGCCTTCGCGCTCTTCACCGTGATCGTCGGCGTGACGCGCCCGATCCGCTCGATGACAGGCGCAATGACGGTTCTCGCGGGCGGCGACATGTCGGTCGAAATCCCCGGCCGCGAACAGTCCGACGAGATCGGCGAGATGGCCAAGGCCGTGCAGGTCTTCAAGGACAGCATGATCGAGGCCGAGAGGCTGCGCGCCGAGCAGGCCAAGGAACAGCAGCGCCAGCTCGATCGCGCGAGGAAGATCGAGGACAGCGTGCGCCGCTTCGAATCCGCCGTGGGCGAGGTCGTGAAGACGGTATCCGCCGCATCGACCGAACTCCAGGCGACGGCGCAGGCCATGTCGGGCACGGCCGAGGAAACGCAGCGCCAGTCCTCGGCGGTGGCTGCCGCCTCCGAGCAGGCGACGCAGAACGTCCAGACGGTCGCCTCCGCGACCGAGGAACTGAGCGCGTCGATCCGCGAAATCAGCACGCAGGTGACGGAATCCAACCGCATGACGTCGGATGCCGCCGCACAGGCGCGCGCGAGCAACGACCAGGTCCAGAGCCTCGACGCCGCCGCACAGAAGATCGGTGATGTGGTAAAGCTCATCAACGGCATCGCCGGGCAAACGAACCTGCTGGCGCTCAATGCGACCATCGAGGCCGCGCGCGCGGGCGAGGCCGGCAAGGGCTTCGCGGTCGTGGCAAGCGAGGTGAAGACGCTCGCCAACCAGACGGCCAAGGCGACCGACGAGATCGCATCCCAGATCCGATCGATCCAGGACGCGACGCAGCAATCGGTCGAATCGATCCGTGCCATCGCGCAGACGATCGACAAGGTGAATTCGACCGCGACCGCCATCGCCTCGGCGATCGAGGAGCAGGGGGCGGCCACGCAGGAAATCTCCCGCAACGTCGCGCAGGCCGCGACGGGCAATCAGGAAGTCTCGCGCAACATCGCCGGCGTCAACGAGGCGGCCACGCAGACAGGTACGGCGGCCGATCAGGTTCTGCAGTCGGCCGACGAGCTGAGCCGCAACAGCGAGGCGCTGCGCCGCGAAGTCGACTCGTTCCTGCGGGAAGTGCGCGCGGCCTAGGCCGCGCGTTCGCCCAGACGCTCGAACGCGCGCGCCTCGGCGACGATCCAGCGGCACAGGGTTTCGACGCCCGGCGCCGCCTCCTTCGCGCGCACCAAGTAATAGGCCGATGCGCTGTCGATCTCGAGCCCGGCTGGCACGACGAGCGTGCCGGCGGCCAGTTCCTCGCGCACGAAGCAGCGCGCGACGAGCCCCACGCCCAACCCTGCGCAGGCCGAGCGCACGATGAGCGACATGTAGCCGTAGCGCACCGTGTGCGCCGGTACGGCACCGCGCAACCCGTGGCCTTCCGTGAATTCCGCCCACAGGCCCGGCATCTGGAAGTGCTGGAGGAACGTGGCGCGCTGCACGTCGCGCGCCGACGCGATGCCGCCGATGCGCGCGAGATAGCCGGGCGACGCCACCAGCGCCACGCGCGTTCCCATCAGATAGTCGACGCGGCTGTCCGACCAGTCGCCGTTGCCGTAGCGCAGGTCGATATCCGGGGCCTCGGCCGCATCTTCGGAAACGAAATTCGTGAACTGCACGTCGATGTCCGGATGGCGCTGGGCGAAGACCGGAAACCGGTCGAGCAACCAGCGTTCGCCGAGGATCGCCTGCATGTGGAGACGGATGGGCCGGCGGGCGGCGCTCGCCTCGCGCACGCGCACCTTGCCGACCGCCATCTGCTCCAGTGCCGCGCGCGCATAGGGCAGATACACCTCGCCCGCATGCGTCAGCGCCAGCCCGCGCCCCGTGCGGCGGAAGAGCGGCATGCCCACGGCGGTTTCCAGCGCCTTTAGACGCTTGGAAACGGCGCTCTGCGTCAGGTTCGAGGCGCGCGCGGCGGCGGCCGTCGAGCCGCGCTCGGCCACGGCGAGCAAAAGCCGGAGAGCGGCGGTCGTCGGCAGGCGAACGGCTTGCGGCATGGTGTAACGATAGTCGTTTTTGGAATATCATGCGAAATCTTTTCGTTGGTGCACGCGCCGGACCTTGGCCACGCTCGGCAAGGACGGAATTGCGACGGAGGCGACATTGGCAGAGCGCGGCATCCTGTGGGGCGGACGATTCCGCAAGGCGCCGGATCCGCGTCTGATGCGCCTGTCTCGCTCCGACGCCTCGCACGTCCGCCTCGTGCCGCATGACATCGCCGGCAGCCGCGCGCATGCGCGCGAACTCCAGCGCTCCGGCATCCTGACGGCGGACGATCTCGCGAAGGTCCTTGCTGGCCTCGACGCGCTGGAAGCCGACGTGCTTGCCGGTCGCGCGCAATTCGCCGCCGGCGACGAAGACATCCACACCTTCCTTGAACGCGAACTGACGCAGCGCCTGGGCACGCTGGGCGGCAAGCTGCGCGCCGGCCGCTCGCGCAACGATCAGGCTGCCAACGACCTGAAGCTCTATCTGCGCGAACAGGCCATTGTCGTCGCTGCCGACCTGCGCGCGCTGGAAGACGCGTTGATCGCGCAGGCCGAAACGCACGCCGCCCTGCCCGCCCCCGGCTTCACGCACCTGCAGCCAGCCCAGCCTGTCACGTTCGGGCACCACCTGCTTGCGCATGCGCAGGCTCTGGCGCGCGATCTTTCGCGCATCGCCGACTGGCGCGAGCGCGCCTCGCTCTCCCCGCTCGGATCGGCGGCACTCGCCGGCTCGGCGCTCGCCCGCCGGCCCGACCTGTCGGCGCTGGAACTGGGCTATTCGGGTGCCTGCGAGAATTCCATCGACGCGGTGGGTGCGCGCGACCACGTGGCGGAGTTCCTGTTCGTCGCGGCGATGATCGCGGTCGACGTCTCGCGGCTCGCCGAGGAAGTCACGATCTGGTGCTCGCGCCAGTTCGCGTGGATCGATCTCGACGACGGCTTCTCGACCGGTTCGTCGATCATGCCGCAGAAGAAGAACCCCGACATCGCCGAGCTGTCGCGCGGGCGCGCGGCGCGGCTCGTCGGCGACCTGACGGCGATGCTGGGCGCGCTGAAGGGCCTGCCGCTCGCCTACAACCGCGATCTGGCGGAAGACAAGCGCGCGGCCTTCGATGCGGTCGACGTGCTGGCGCAGGTGCTGCCGGCGATGGCGGGGCTCGTCGCCACGATGCGCGTGCGCACCGAACGCGTCGAACGCGACGCGGCCGAAGGCTTCACGCTGGCGACCGAAATCGCCGACTTCCTCGCGCGCAAGGGCGTTCCGTTCAGCGAAGCGCACGAAGTCGCGGGCGCCGCCGTGCGCCTGGCCGAGGACCGGCAGACCTCGCTGTCGGGCCTGTCGGCGGCCGATCTTGCCGGCCTCGATGCGCGCCTCACCGCCGACGTGATGCCGATGCTCGACGTCGCCAATGCGCTGGCGAGCCGCGATTCCTTCGGCGGCACGTCGCCCAAGCGCGTGCGCGAGCAGATCGTCCGCCTGCGGGCCACGCTCGACCGGCTCGCCAACCGCCTTCCGGCCGCCGCCGCATGACGCGCGCGGCCGCCGAATTCGCGCTCGGCAACCTGCCGGTTGTCCGCCGTCGGCGCTGGGGCCGATGGCTGGCGGCCACGCTCCTTCTGGCGTTCCTCGCGTGGGTCGCATGGTCGTTCGCCAACGGGCAGATCCACTGGCCCACGGTCGGCCAGTTCTTCACCGCGCCAGCGATCCTGCGCGGCCTCAACAACACGATCATCATGGCCTTCTGGGCCATGGTCGCGGGCATCGTGCTGGGCACGGTCTTCGCGGTCATGTATCTGTCGCCCAATCCGGTGCTGCGCGGAACGGCGCTGTTCTACATCTGGTTCTTCCGCGGCACGCCGCTCCTGCTCCAGCTCCTCATCTGGTTCAATCTCGCACTCGTCTTTCCGACGATCGGCATCCCGGGCCTGATCGAGTTCCGCACCGTCGACGTCGTGACACCCTTCGTCGCCACGCTGCTGGGCCTCGGCATGAATCAGGGTGCCTACACGGCCGAAGTCGTGCGCGCGGGCATCCTGTCGGTCGATCGCGGCCAGATCGAGGCGGCGCAATCCATCGGCATGACGCGCCTGACGGCGCTGCGCCGAATCGTGCTGCCGCAGGCCATGCGCGTGATCATCCCGCCCGTGGGCAACGAGGCGGTTTCGATGGTGAAGCTCACGTCGGTCGCCAGCGTCATCCAGTACGCCGAAATCCTGCGCAACGCACAGACGATCTACTACGCCAACGCCCGCACGATCGAACTGCTGATCGTCGCGGCGATCTGGTACCTGGCCGTCGTGACGGTGCTGCAGGTCGGCCAGCATTTCCTCGAAAAGCATTTCTCGCGCGGTTTCGGCCAGCGTCGCCAGTCGGCGCCCGCCGAAGGAAACGTCCGATGAGCGACGTCATGCCCATGCTCGCCGCCCGCGACGTGCGCAAGACGTTCGGCAGTCTTGCGGCGGTCGACGGGATCTCGCTCGACGTGGCACCGGGCGAGGTCGTGTGCGCGATCGGGCC
>JAYRKO010000667.1:0-1897 GCA_041905745.1 Tagaea sp.
AGCCGCGCGTTGGCGGCAGCGGTGGTTTCGTCCAGCGGTCGCATCCGGTCCTCCTCAAGGGGGCGGGCCGGTACGCGATCGCGAGGCTGCCGCCGCCGGACAGTTTGGGCCGGCGGCGGCTTCCCCTTCAAGTCCTCGCGGACTTAGGCGGCCTTGCGGGCGTTTCCGGCTTCGGCCGGCGCGTCGAGGCGCGGGATCTGCCGGCGGATCAGCTTTTCGATGTCGCGCAGCATGCCGCGCTCGTCGGGCGCGCACAGCGAGATCGCCGTGCCCGTGGCGCCGGCGCGCGCCGTGCGGCCGATGCGGTGGACGTAGCTTTCCGGCACGTTGGGCAGGTCGAAGTTGATGACGTGGCCCACGCCGTCGACGTCGATGCCGCGCGCGGCGATGTCGGTCGCCACCAGCACGCGGCAAGCGCCGGTGCGGAAGGCGCCGAGCGCGCGCTCGCGCTGGCTCTGGCTCTTGTTGCCGTGGATGGCGTTGGCCGGCAGGCCGGCGCGCTCGAGATGCTCGACGATCCGGTCGGCGCCGCGCTTGGTGCGCGCGAAGACGAGCGTGCGCTCGGTCGCGACGTTGCGCAGCAGGTCGACGAGAACGGGGCGCTTCTTCGGCGCTTCGCAGAACACGATCTTCTGCTCGACGCGCGTAGCGGTCGTGGCGACCGGCGTCACGGCGACGCGAACCGGGTCCTTCAGCAGCTCGTCGGCAAGCGCGCCGATCTCGCGCGGCATCGTGGCGGAGAAGAACAGGTTCTGCCGCTGGGCCGGCAGCAGCGCGATGATCTTGCGGATGTCGCGCATGAAGCCGAGATCGAGCATCTGGTCGGCCTCGTCGAGCACGAAGATCTCCGTGCGGTCGAGGCGCAGCGTGCCCTGGCCCAGATGGTCGAGCAGGCGGCCGGGCGTCGCGACGACGACGTCGACGCCGCTCTGCAGCTGGCGGGCCTGGGGTCCGAACGAAACGCCGCCATAGACGATGGCGCCGCGGATCGGCAGCTCGCGCCCGTAGGCGCGGAAGCTGTCGGCGATCTGGCCGGAAAGTTCGCGCGTGGGCGAGAGCACCAGCACGCGGCAATGGCCCTTGCCGGCGCGCTTCTGGTCGGCCATCAGGCGGTGGAGGATCGGCAGCGCGAAGGCGGCCGTCTTGCCCGTTCCGGTCTGGGCGATGCCCAGAAGGTCGCGGCCCGCGGTCACGTGCGGGATGGCCTGCGCCTGGATCGGCGTGGGCGTCGTGTAGCCTTCGGCCGCAACGGCCTTCAGGATCGGGGCGGCGAGGCCGAGGGCGTCGAAGCCGACCGTCGTCGGGGCCGGGGTGTTGGACGGGGCGGCGTTGTTGTCGTGATTCACTTGCTACTCTTTTCTTCAGGTCGATAAACGGCTCGCGCGGCGCACGCCCGGTCGGGGCGAGGCCGTGTTGAACGGAGCCATCCGTACTTTGGAGAGCGCCCGTGCGTGTCCGGGCGAGGCGTTCGGGGGCTGCCGGCGGGTCGCGATCCTGTGTCGATCGCGCTCACGCGGGCCGGAAGCCGCTGGCCGCACGAGGCGGCGCAACGTTCATATGAGTTGTGCAGCGCAAAATGTCAAGCCGGCGGTATTCCGATCCCGTCGGAATCGTCGCCCGATGACGATTCCCGATCGGATTTCGCGGAAATCCTTGCCGTTTGGCGGATCGGGATTTTGCTAGGCTCGGTCGCCATGCCGCTCGACCTCGATCCGGCCGCCGCAGCGTTCATCGCCGATCCCTATCCGGCGCTTGCCGAAGTGCGCGCACAGCGGCCGGTGTTCCGGTCCGCCGCGCTCGGCGGCTGGGTCGCGACGCGCCACGCCGACTGCCGCGCGCTGCTGAAGGACCCGCGCCTTTCCGCCGACCGCATGGGGCCGTTCTTCGGCCACATGCC
>JAYRKO010000668.1:0-1888 GCA_041905745.1 Tagaea sp.
AGATGCCGGTGACCGCGATCGACGCGTTCTTGAGGACGAGTTCGACGACCTTGTTGGCGGTCTTGATGTCGGGCAGCGCCTTCATCACGGGCGACCGGCCGTAGACCTCGCCCGGCGCCTTGAGCCAACGGAACGCGAGGAAAGGCGGCTGCTCGAAGCGGCCTTGCGCGAGAACGACGGGCTCGGACGTGTCGCCCCCCTCCTCCAGCAGCGCCATGTAGCGATAGCCCGGCCGCTCGGCGAACAGCGCCTCGACGACCGGATGGCACCGCTCGGCATCCTTGCGCGGATCGGGCCGGCGCAGCCGGTCGGGCAGATCGGCGCCGGGAAAGCGTTCGCGCAGCCGGTCGGTCGGCAGCTCGCTTGCGCGGAAGATCACGTCGAACGCGCCTTCGGACGTCTCGTCGAGCGCCAGGCGCGACAGCGGCACGGCCGCGAAACGGAACGCGGACTCCGCCCCCGCCGGCGCCTCCTCGAACTGCAGCATCGCCGTGCCCGCGACGACGAGGTCGAGGAAGCACTGGTGGATTTCCATCGCGAAGTTCGAACGGTCGAAATGCGCCTGCAGGATTCCGGCCGCCTTCTCCAGCACCTGACCGACGGCCGCGCGCTGTTCCTCGGGCACCTCGCCGCCCGGCTGCAGGCCGAACCAGCGCGACCACGGCGGCACGAGCTGGCTCATCAGCGAAGCGGCGAGCTGCTCGGCCGCGTCGCCGGCGGTCGCGTCGAACAACCGGTCGCTCTTGCTCGCGGCGCCCGCGCGCTGCGGCAGTGCGAATTCGTAGCAGTCCTGCCAGACGGGCTCCCACCCGCCGCGCGCGGCCCGCGCCCGGCGATAGCGGTCGAGCGCGTCGCGCGCCTGATCCTTCGAAGCGTCGGCCATGGTCAATCTCCGAGCTTCGTGCCGGCGAGCAGCGAGCCGGCCGGTTCGACCAGCACGCCGCGGTCGCCCGTCGCGACCAGCCCGGCGCGCCCGCGCCGCCGGCGGATCATCGCCTTGATGCGCGCCTCGCGCGCCGCCTTGTCCGGATCCTCCGGCACCGGCAGGGGGGCCGGCGGCGGGGGTGCCGGAATTTCGGGAGCCGAGAAAAAACCACCCATGGACGATCTCCTGCACAAAGAAACAGTATATTTTCCTATTTCTTGAAGCTAAACGCCCTGCGACGGCAGCTCCGGTCCATAGGCACAGCCATTGGAAGACTGCGATGTTTTAAATATTCCTAATTAGGCTATTTGTCAAATGCAAATTTCAAAGGCTGCGGACCAAATGCCGATAGAGCTGCCACGGCGTCAGGATCCGCCACGAATGCAGGCCCAGGACGCGCTTGGCGGCCTCCACGCAGGTGAGCGGCAGCACCGGCGCCAGCCGCCGCGGCGCCGCCTGGATGCGGGCCCCCACGACCCGATAGCCGGCGGCGCAAAGCGCCGCGACGAGCGCCCCCTCTTCCGTGCCCGCATGGACCGCAAGAAAAGTCTGATGCGACAGCGTTTCGTGCGCGATCCAGCAATCGCCCGCACGCACCCAGACGGCGCAGTGGCGGAAGCCCCGGCGCAACCCGCGCAGCCACGCGATTTCGGTCCGGTCGGTGAACGCAACGAGTGCCCGCGCGCCCGGCCCGGCCGCGCCGCCGGACAGGGCCGTCGTTTGCCCCTGCCCGATCGCTTGATTGATGCCCATCCCGCTATCTCCAGTCGCAAGAACAGACGATAAACAGCGATTTCGAGGGACGAAGTCCAGTCAAAAATATGCTATTTTTCTCCTATCAACATTTTTTGGTATACTTACCTAGTGCAAACCCCGGAACCCTGAGCAAAAATTCACACATGATTCTCCGTCACGCCGATGTTTGGCAGGCCATCGATCAGCTCGCTGGCGATCATGGCTTCT
>JAYRKO010000669.1:0-1887 GCA_041905745.1 Tagaea sp.
CCCCCGATCGGTTGCGCCGGCAATGAAATTCAAATGGATGCCCGATATCGGCCTGATCGCCGGCGCGCGCTATTCCGCGATCGTCGATTGTCTCGCCGCGGATATCGCATCGGGCCGGCTTCGTTCGGGCGACCGGCTGCCGACCCATCGCGCGCTCGCCGAACGGCTCGGCGTCACGATCACGACGATCACGCGCGCCTACGCGGAAGCGGAGCGGCGCGGGCTCATCACGGCCGGCGTGGGGCGCGGCACGTTCGTGCGCGAGACGGCGGAGGATTCACCCGAAGCCGTCGTCGCGCTGCCCGTCGAGACGGCGCCCAGCGTCGACATGGCTTTCGACCGGCCGGCCGACGGCGGCCCTGCCGTCGCTTCCGTCGCGCGACACACCGTCGCCGCCGCGGCCGCACCGCGCCGCCTGTTGATGCCCAGCGAAATGCCCGGCGGCCATGCCGAGCATCGCGCGGCGGGAGCCGCGTGGCTTGCGCGCGGTCTCGGCCGGCATGCCGACGCCGCGCGCATCGTGCTCGTCGCGGGCACGCAGCACGCGATCCTCCACACGCTGCGCTCGGTCGCGAGTGCAGGCGAAGTCGTGTTGTGCGGCGCACTGATCTCCTATGGCATGAAGGTAGGCGCCGGCATCCTGGGCCTGCGTCTGGCGGGCGTGGAGATGGACGCCGAAGGAATCCTGCCCGACGCGCTCGACGCCGCGATCCGTCGGCGCGCGCCCAAGGCGCTCTACGTCTCGCCCACGCACCACACGCCGACCAACGCGACGATGTCGCGCGCGCGCCGCGCGCGGATCGTCGAGATCTGCCGTCGCCACGGCCTGACGATCGTGGAGGAGGATTGCTACGGCTTCCTCGAACCCGGCGCGGTTCCGCTGGCGGCGCTGGCGCCGGACCTGACGGTCCATTTCGCCTCGCTGTCGAAATCCGTCAGTTCGAGCCTGCCCGTCGCCTTCGTCCAGTATCCGGCCCGCCTGCTCGAGCGCGCGCACGCCATCCTGCGCGCCACGCTGCATTCGACCCCGCCGCTGATGTGCGAGATCGCCGCGCGCATGGTCGTCTCGGGCGACGCGGCGGCGGCGACCGTGTGGCTGCGGCAGATGGCGCGCCGGCGCGCCGGCATCGTCGCGCGGCGTCTGCCGGGCGCGCGCGCGACGCTGCGCAAGGGTGCACACCAATTGTGGCTGCCGCTGCCGGCCGGCCGGACGCCGGATGCGTTCGTCGAACAGGCGGCGAAAGCCGGCGTGCGGATCCTGCCCGGACGCGCCTTCGCGCCCGACGGCGCGCCGGTGCCCGATGCGGTTCGCGTGTGCTTCTGCGCGCCCGACGCCGACGCCGACATGAAATCGGGCATCGATCGGCTTGCCGCAATCTTGACGGCGAAGCGCTGAAAATTTTGCGATTGTCTTACTACAAAAAACATACGCACCGCGCCGATCCGGCTTGAAAATAGACGCGACGAATTCAAAATGAGTCTGCCGATCCCCCGGCGGAGAAGTCCGATGGCAAAATGGATTCCGCGCATCGACGGGCGCACGGGCCCCGTCTATCACGAGATCGCGCAGGCGATCGCGCGCGACATCGCAAGCGGCCGTCTGCGGCCCGGCGACCGGTTGCCCACGCATCGCGCGCTCGCGCGCGCATTGGCGGTGACGGTCGCCACGATCACCCGCGCCTATGCCGAAGCCGAACGCCGCGGCCTGACCGTCGGCACCGCCGGACGCGGCACGTTCGTGCGCGACCGCCGCCACGATCCCGTGGCGCCCGACGACGCGCCGCAGACGGCGGGCGACTTCGTCGATCTTTCGCGCAGCTTCCCCATCGAGGCGCCCGCGCTCAAGGCGATCTTCGAGCAGCATCTGACCGAGATCGGCGTCGCGCG
>JAYRKO010000055.1:0-9981 GCA_041905745.1 Tagaea sp.
TTCCTGCCCGAGAACAACAAGGCGAGCGTCCCGCAGCGCCCCACGAAGGACGATCCGGAGCGCGAGGAACCCTCGCTCGACACGCTCGTGCCGGTAAACCCGAACAAGCCCTACGACATGAAGGAGGCGATCCTCAAGATCGTCGACGACGCGGATTTCTTCGAGGTCCAGCCGGACTACGCGAAGAACATCATCGTCGGCTTCGGGCGCATCGAAGGATCGACCGTCGGCTTCGTCGCCAACCAGCCGATGGTGCTGGCCGGCTGCCTCGACATCGCCGCATCGATCAAGGCCGCGCGCTTCGTGCGCTTCTGCGACTGCTACGGCATCCCCATCGTGACGCTGGTCGACGTTCCGGGCTTCATGCCGGGCACGGCGCAGGAATACGGCGGCATCATCAAGCACGGTGCCAAGCTGCTCTACGCCTATGCGGAAGCGACCGTGCCGAAGGTGACGCTCATCACCCGCAAGGCCTATGGCGGCGCCTACGACGTCATGGCGTCCAAGCATCTGCGCGGCGATCTGAACTACGCGTGGCCGTCGGCCGAGATCGCGGTGATGGGCCCCAAGGGGGCGGTCGAGATCATCTTCCGCGCCGACATGGGTGATGCGAAGAAGATCGAGGCGCGCACCGAGGAATACCGCCGCCGCTTCGCCAACCCGTTCGTCGCCGCCTCGCGCGGCTTCCTCGACGACGTCGTCAGTCCCGCTGCCACGCGGCCCCGGCTGGCGCGGGCATTGGCGATGCTGCGCACCAAGAAGCTCGAAAACCCGTGGAAGAAGCACGGGAACATCCCGCTGTGAATCTTAACTTGCCGACCGTGCCCGACGATGTGCAGCGCGACGCTCTCGCGTTCGTAAAGAGAGTTATTGGCCCGGTGGCGGAATTGTCAGATTTGCTTTCTGATGAAATTCGGTATTTCCGGTGGAAGAACTCAGTCCGTACCATCGCTCGTGCTAAAGTGATGGCTGAATCGGCAGGAATAACGCCCAAGGAAATTCCCGTTAAATTCCTTTTCCCAATGTTGGGTCATGCCTCCCTTGAAACCGAGGCGGATATGGCAGAGCGTTGGGCGGCGCTTTTGGCGAATGCGGCTGGTGGATTCTCTTCACGGCACTTTTCGGTGATGGAGGCATTGCAACGCCTCAGCTCTCGTGAAGCTCGGTCCATTCAAAGAATGTACGACAGGGCAAGTGCGGCGGGCGTTCTTGGGTACTATCGCGACGGTAGTGAGTCTGCGGAAAAGGTTCCGTCATTCAATCTGTCCGCAATCGGAGAAAGGGCCTTGGCGTCAATCGCTGAGGCCCACCCTTTAAAAGATCTCGACGACATGCGCGTTGACAAATTCGGGCGCATGTTCGTTAGAGATCTTGTGGCTGCAAAGGAGAAATCGACTTCCGCGCGGCGAGGACTCCTTCTGCCCGACGCAGATTTTGACTTGGTTAGCGAGGTCGACTCTTTGGATCGGCTCGGCCTCGTTTCTCACTACGGACTTGGCCACGCATTTTCGGCGAATTCGACCTATTTTGTTTGGTGGGCTGAATTGAAGCGGTTTGGCTTGGAGTTTGTTGATTCAGTGAACGCCCCATCAATTGAAAGCCGAATCCAATGAGGCCGCAGCGTGATCATCGCGCCGACAAGCTGCGCGCCTTCCGCCTCCACGCGATGGCGGCGACGGCGACGCTGATGGCGGCGATCGCGGCCAATGCGGTCGTTACGCCGGGCTATCCGTGGTGGATGTGGCTTGCAAGCGCTTGGGCGTTGCCGCTGGCGTATCACTGGGCGAAGGCGCGCGAACTGATCGGACCGGGGAAGTGACGAAGATGCCTGCGAAGAAGTCTAAGCCCGCAACCGGCAAGCTGTTCGACAAGATCCTGATCGCCAACCGTGGCGAGATTGCCTGTCGCGTGATCCGCACGGCGCGCCGGCTTGGCATCAAGACCGTGGCCGTCTATTCCGATGCCGATGCCGAGGCGCTGCACGTGCGCATGGCGGACGAGGCGGTGCGCATTGGGCCCGCGCCCACGGCCGAAAGCTACCTGAAGGCCGAAGCCATCGTCGCGGCGTGCAAGGAAACCGGCGCACAGGCGGTGCATCCCGGCTACGGCTTCCTCTCCGAGAATGCCAATTTCGCCAACGCACTCGAAAAGGCGGGCATCACGTTCATCGGCCCGTCGATGAAGGCCGTCGCCGCGATGGGCGACAAGATCGAATCGAAGATCCTCGCCCAGAAAGCGGGCGTGTCGACCGTTCCGGGCCACCTCAAGCCCATCAAGGACGGCGACGAGTGCGTCGCCGTGTGCCGAAAGATCGGCTATCCCGCGATGATCAAGGCTTCGGCCGGCGGCGGCGGCAAGGGCATGCGCATTGCCTGGAACGACGCCGAGGCGCGCGAGGGCTTCCGCTCCGCGACCAACGAGGCGAAGAGCGCGTTCGGCGACGACCGCGTGTTCGCCGAGAAGTTCGTCGAGGAGCCGCGCCACATCGAAATCCAGGTGATGGGCGACAAGCACGGCAACGTCATCCACCTGAACGAGCGCGAATGCTCGATCCAGCGCCGCCACCAGAAGGTCATCGAGGAGGCGCCGTCGCCCTTCCTCGACGCCAAGACGCGCGCGGCGATGGGCGCGCAGGCCGTGGCGCTGGCCAAGGCCGTCGACTATTCCTCGGCCGGCACGGTTGAGTTCATCGTCGACAAGAACCGGAAGTTCTACTTCCTGGAGATGAACACGCGCCTGCAGGTCGAACATCCGGTCACCGAGATGATCACCGGGCTCGATCTGGTCGAACTGATGATCCGCGTGGCGGCGGGCGAGAAGCTGCCGCTCGCGCAGAAGGACGTGAAGATCGACGGATGGGCGCTGGAATCGCGCGTCTACGCCGAAGATCCGCTGCGCAACTTCATGCCGTCGATCGGGCGGCTGACGCGCGTGGTGGCGCCGGAAGGGCGCACGGGTATTCGCGTCGACACCGGCGTCTACGAAGGCGCCGAGATCTCGATGTATTACGACCCGATGATCGCCAAGCTCGTCGCCTACGGAAAGAACCGCGCGCAGGCGACCGAGCGCATGGCGGCGGCACTCGACGCCTACGTGGTGCGCGGCGTCAACCACAACATCTCGTTTCTCGCCGCGATCATGCATCACGAACGCTTCAAGGCGGCGCGGCTGACGACCGGCTTCATCGCCGAGGAATTCAAGGGCGGCTTCCACGGCCGCGATCTCGACGCGGCCACGCGCGCGCTGCTCGTCGCCGTCGCCGCCGTCGTCCATCGCCGCATTCGCGAGCGCGACGTGGGCATCTCCGGCCAGCTCAAGGGCCACGAGGCGCATGTCGAGGGCGAATTCGTCGTCCGGCTCGCGGGCGAGGAAACGCGCGCGGCGGTCGATTTCACCGGCGGCGTCTACCACGTCAAGGCGGGCAAGGACGCGATCGAGATCGCCACCGAATGGCGGCCGGGCGTGCCGCTGTTCGAGTGCCTTGCCGACAGCAAGCCGGTCTGCGTGCAGGTGGCGCAGGCGGGAGCGGGCTATTCGCTGTTCCACGCGGGCTGCCTCGTCGACGCGATGGTGACGGGCGCGCGCGTGGCCGAACTCAACCGCCTGATGCCGGCGCGCCGCGCGAGCGACACGTCGAAGTTCCTGCTCTCGCCCATGCCGGGCCTGCTGAAGGCGGTCGCCGTGAAGGCCGGGCAGGAAGTGAAGGCGGGCGAGGAGCTTTGCACGGTCGAGGCGATGAAGATGGAGAACGTGCTGCGCGCCGAGCGCGACGGCACGATCTCGAAGATCCACGCCGCCGTCGGCGAATCCCTCGCCGTCGACCAGAAGATCGTCGAGTTCGTGTGACCGACGGAGCCGACGCCGCCGCCCGGGCCGAATGGTTCGAGCGCGCACACGCGGCCAATGCCCCGCCGCAGGCGCCGGAACTTCCCGAGAGCTGGGCGGCCGCACTTGCGGAACTTCGGGCGGCCTACTGTGCGGGCGCCTGGGCGGCGACGATCGTCCTCGCCTTTTCGCTGGCCGAGGCCGCGCAGCGCCGCCATCCGACCGACGATCCGGAGTTCGAATGGCTGCGCGAGCGGCGCAACCGGGTCGCGCATCTGGGCGAAGACTATCCCGACTCCGCGACGCTCGAATCCGATGCGCGCGGGGCCGTCAGAGCAGCCTTGCGTTGTGCGTATGCGTCCCTGTTCCGATGAATGTAGTTTTGTAGTCGTTCAATCGACCAAGCATTTAACGACAATTACCGTTCATACAATAATCGCATAGGTTGCGTCCCCGGCGACCTGCAGGCACTTTTCCGGCGAATTTTCGCACGGGGGAGAGCCGACATGTTGCGATCCAGAAGCGTTTCGTTCGTTGCCTCGCTCGTCGCGACGCTCGTGCTCGGCGGCATTGCCGTCGCGATCGCGATCGGCGCGGTGGCATTGGGCGAACTCAAGGTCGGCGGGCGCGTCTATCGCCAGATCGTGCTCGGCAAGGATATGGTGGCCGACATCCTGCCGCCGCCGGAATACATCATCGAGTCCTACCTCGAAGCCACGCTGGCGCTGCAGGAACCGGCCAATGCGGCCCGCCATCGCGACCGGCTGAAGAAGTTGCGCGCCGAGTACGACGACCGACGCGCCTACTGGCAGAAGGAGCCGGAGTTCGACGCCGACATCAAGCGCCTGCTGACCGAGAAGTCGTACGCGCCGGTCGCGACGTTCTGGAAGATTCTCGAAGGCGAGTTCTTCCCGGCGATCGAGCGCAAGGACATGGCGGCGGCCGGCAAGGCCTATGCCGGGCTCGCCGAGGCGTACCGCGCGCATCGCGCCGTGATCGACGAGATCGTCGAACGCTCGAATTCCGCCAACGAAGCGACCGAGAAGCTCGCCGCGCGAAACGAGTCCGTCTATGTCGGCGCGATGTGGGCGGCGGCAGGGATGGTCCTGCTTCTGGTCCTTGCGAGCGCCGCCGGCGTCATCCGCGGCCTCGTCCGGCCGGTCGTCGCGATGACCGATGCCATGCGAAAGATCGCCGATGGGGCGCTCGAAACGGCCATCCCGGGGGCCGGGCGGCGCGACGAGATCGGCGCGATGGCGAAATCGGTCGAGGTGTTCCGCACCGGATTGGTCGAGGCGGCGCGCCTAGCCGGCGAGCAGGCCGCGTCGCAGGAGCGGCGCCAGAAGCGCGCCGAAACCGTCGACGGGCTCGTGCGCGCGTTCGACGGCGTGGCCGCCGAAGCGGTCCGGTCGGTTTCCGTCGCGGCCGCCCAGCTCGACGCGGCCGCCAAGTCGATGGTCGCGATGGCGCGGGAGACGAACGAGCATGCCGCGAACGTGGCGGCCGCCGCGGAGGCGGCGAGCGGCAACGTGCAGACCGTCGCCTCCGCGACCGAGGAAATGACGAGTTCGGTGCGCGAGATTTCCGCGCAGGTGTCGAATTCGACCGAGATCGCCGGCAAGGCGGTCGCGGAAGCCGAGGAGACGTCCGCCGCCGTCCAGCGCCTGTCGAGTGCCGTACAGAAGATCGGCGAGGTCGTCGGCCTCATCACCAGCATCGCGAGCCAGACGAACCTGCTGGCCCTCAACGCCACCATCGAGGCCGCGCGCGCGGGCGAGGCGGGCAAGGGTTTCGCGGTCGTGGCGAGCGAGGTCAAGAACCTCGCCGGGCAGACGGCCAAGGCCACCGACGAGATCTCCACGCAGATCGGCACGATCCAGGAGACGACCGGTTCGGTCGTCGCCGCGATCGGCGGGATCGGCGGCACGATCGGACGCATCAACGAGATTTCGACGGCCATCGCCGCGGCGATCGAGGAGCAGAGCGCGGCGACCGGCGAGATCGCGCGCAGCATCCAGCAGGCCGCCGGCGGAACGCACGACGTCAGCGGGGGCATCGCCAGGGTGACCGCGACGGTGGGGCAGACCGGCTCGACGTCCGAACAGGTTCTGCAGGCGGCCTTGGGGCTTTCCCGGCAGGCCGAAGCGCTGCGCGGCCACGTCGACCGGTTCCTCGCGGCGATCAAGACCGCGTGACGGCACGCCGGCCGGCCCTTCCGGCGGCGCGCGCAGGGGGCTAGAGTCCTTCCCATGTCGGGGAAGGAACGCATCGTACGCCACGTGATCGTCGCGGGCCGGGTCCAGGGCGTCTGGTTCCGCGGCTGGACGATCGAGAACGCGCAGAGCCGGGGCCTGCACGGCTGGGTGCGCAACCGCAAGGACGGCACGGTCGAGGCGTGCTTCGCGGGTCCGGCCGATCTCGTCGAGGACATGATCGCCGCCTGCCGCACGGGGCCGCCGACGTCGGTCGTCGAGTCCGTCGCGGTCGGCGAGATGGCCGACGAGGGCTGGAACCGCTTCGTCCAGTTGCCGACGACGGAGTAGGCGCGGAAGATCCCCTTTGGAGCACGCCGGTTTCCAACTCGCGTCCGTCGATCCAGCGACGGCGCTTCTCGTGGCCACGGCGGCGCTCGCCGCTTCCGTTCTGGGCGGCGTGTCGGGCTACGGCGTCGGCCTCATCCTGCCGCTCGTCGTCGCGCCGGTCGTGGGCGTGGCGGGCGTCATCCCGACGATGTCGGTCGCCATGGCGATGACCAATTTCAGCCGCGTCGTCGCCTTTTGGCGCGAGATCGACTGGCCGCGCGCGAAGCTGGCATTGGCGGGCGCCGTGCCGTGCTGCGTCGTGTCGAGCTACGTCTACACGCTGCTGCCGACGACCGCGATCGCGGCCGTGCTGGGGGCCTGTCTCGTGGGCAGCGTTCCGCTGCGCCGTGCGCTTGCCCATGCGGGCTGGCGTGCGGGGCCGCGCGGGGTCGTCGCGGGCGGGGCCACCTACGGCATCCTGATCGGCGGCATGACCGGGCTTGGCGCCATCGTCATCGCGACGTTCATGGCCGCGGGCATGGAGGGGGCGGCGCTGATCGGGTCCGACGCGCTGGTGTCGCTGTTCACCAATCTGGTGAAGGTCGCCGTCTTCGGCACGCGCACCGCGCTCGACGTCGATCTTGCCGCAGCGGGCTTCTTCCTCGGCCTGTGCACTTTTCCGGGCGCGTTCGTCGGGCGCTGGCTGCTGGCGCGCTTCCCGATGACGGTGCACACCGCGATGATGGATGCCGTCGTGCTCGCCGGCGGCGCCGGCTTCCTGTGGCAGGCCGCGAAGAGCGGCTGAACGCTCAGGCGGGCAGGGCGGCAGGCGCGCCGAACGTCTCGCGGAAGGCGGCTTCCAGCGCCATGTCCACTTCCGGCATCGAGACGAGGATGCCGAGATCGGCGAGCGACGTGACGCCGTAGGCGGGCTCCGCGATGCCGCACGGAACGATGCCGGCGAAATGCGACAGGTCGCAGTCGACGTTGAGCGACACGCCGTGGAACGTCACGCCGCGGCGCACGCGCACGCCCAGTGCGGCGATCTTGTCCTCGCGCCTGCCGCCGCGCCCGTCGGGCCCGCGGTCGACCCAGATGCCGATGCGCCCCTCGCGCCGTTCGCCCTTCACGTTGAAGCGCGCGAGCGTGCGGATCAGCCATTCCTCCAGCGCGCGCACGAACGCGCGCACGTCGCCGCCGCGCGCCTTGAGGTCGAGCATCACGTAGCCCACGCGCTGCCCGGGCCCATGGTAGGTGTATTGACCGCCGCGCCCGGCCTCGTAGACCGGGAACCGGTCGGGGGCGACCAGATCGGCCGGCCGGGCCGAGGTTCCGGCGGTGTAGAGGGGCGGGTGCTCGACCAGCCAGACCGCTTCCGGCGCCGTTCCGGCGGCGATTTCGGCGGCCCGGGCCTCCATGAAGGCGAGCGCTTCCGGATACGGCACGGGCGCATCCGAAACGATCCAGTCGAGGCGGTCCAAGGGACTGTTTTTCAAAGCCATTGCGCACCGGGCAGGGGGTCTTGCATATGCCCCCCCGATTTGGTATCCCCGCCCCCCTGAGCTTGGCAAGTCCACGCGACTTTGCGAAGCGTTGAAGCGATGTGCGGTCGTGGCGGAACGGTAGACGCGCCAGCTTGAGGTGCTGGTGGCCGAAAGGTCGTGGAAGTTCGAGTCTTCTCGACCGCACCATTGCTCGAATTCGAAAACTGACCGGGCGGGCGCGATGGCCGACGACAAGCTGCGCGACAGCGCGCTGGAGTATCACCGGCTTCCCACGCCCGGGAAACTCGCCATCGTCGCGACCAAACCGCTGAACAACCAGCGCGACCTGGCGCTCGCCTATTCGCCGGGCGTGGCCGCCGCGTGCGAGGCGATCGTCGCCGATCCGACCGAGGCCGCCACCGTCACCAGCCGCGCCAATCTCGTGGCCGTCATCACCAACGGCACCGCCGTGCTGGGGCTGGGCGCCATCGGCGCGCTCGCCTCCAAGCCGGTGATGGAGGGCAAGGCCGTCCTCTTCAAGAAGTTCGCCGGCATCGACGTGTTCGACATCGAGATCGAAGAGCGCGATCCCGACAAGCTGGTCGAGATCATCGCCGCGCTCGAACCCACCTTCGGGGGGATCAATCTCGAGGACATCAAGGCGCCGGAGTGCTTCGAGATCGAAGCCAAGCTGCGCAAGCGCCTCAACATCCCCGTCTTCCACGACGACCAGCACGGCACCGCGATCATCGTGGGTGCGGCGATCCTCAACGGCCTGCGCGTCGTGGGCAAGCCGCTCGACAAGGTGAAGCTCGTCACGTCGGGCGCGGGGGCGGCGGCACTCGCCTGCCTCGACCTGCTCGTCGATCTCGGCATCCGGCAGGAGAACATCTGGGTCACCGACATCGCGGGCGTGGTCTACAAGGGCCGCGCCGAGCTGATGGATCCGCGCAAGGCCCGCTACGCGCGCGAGACGAACGCGCGCACGCTCGACGACGTGATCGGCGATGCGGACGTGTTCCTGGGCCTGTCGGCGCCGCGCGTGCTGAAGCCCGCGATGGTCGCCAAGATGGCGAAGGCGCCGCTGATCCTGGCGCTCGCCAACCCGACGCCGGAAATCCTGCCCGAGGAAGTGAAGGCCGCGCGCCCCGACGCGATCGTGGCCACCGGCCGCTCGGACTATCCCAACCAGGTCAACAACGTCCTCTGCTTCCCTTTCATCTTCCGCGGCGCGCTCGACGTGGGTGCAAGCACCATCAACGAGGCGATGAAGGTTGCCGCCGTGCGCGCCATCGCCGACCTCGCCATGCAGGAACCGTCCGACATCGTCGTGGCGGCCTACGGCGGCGAGCCGCCGGCCTTCGGGCCGGAAAACCTGATCCCCAAGCCGTTCGACCCGCGCCTCATCACCGAGATCGCGCCCGCCGTCGCCAAGGCGGCGATGGATTCGGGCGTGGCGACGCGCCCCATCGCGGATTTCGACGCCTACCGCGACCGTCTCTCGCAGTTCGTCTACCGCTCGGGCTTCGTCATGAAGCCGATCTTCGAGCGCGCGCGCGCCAACGCGAAGCGCATCGTTTTCGCCGACGGCGAGGACGAACGCGTGCTGCGCGCCGCGCAGACGCTGGTGGACGAGGAAATCTGCCTGCCCGTGCTGATCGGGCGGCGCGAGACGATCCGCAAGCGCATCGAGAAACTGGGCCTGCGCATCGCGATCGACAAGGATTTCCGCCTCCTCAACCCCGAGGACATCCCGAACTACGCGCGCGACTGGCAGCTCTATCACAGCCTGATGGGCCGGCGCGGCGTGTCGCCCGACACGGCACGCACGGTCGTGCGCACGCGCAACGCCATCCTCGGCGCGCTCGCCGTTCGCCAGGGCGAGGCCGACGGGCTCATCTGCGGTCTCGTTGGCCGCTATTCGCGCATCCTCGCCGACGTCGTCGACGTGCTGGGCCTGAAGCCGGGCGTCGAAGCGCCGGCGGCACTATCGGCGCTCGTGCATTCGCACGGGACCGTCTTCATCTGCGATACCCACGTGACGCCCGATCCCACGCCCGTCCAGATCGCCGAGATGACGGTGCGCGCGGGCGACGTGCTGCGCCATTTCGGGCTCAAGCCCAAGGCGGCGCTGCTGTCGCACTCGAACT
>JAYRKO010000056.1:0-9929 GCA_041905745.1 Tagaea sp.
CGTCGCCGCCGCCTGCTTGAGACCCTTGGCGTCCAGCTTGTTCACGCCGGGAATTTCACGCTCGATCACGTAACGCTTCATTGTAGTCCTCGCTTGGTCGCGTTGAAGGAGCGCGAATGTCGATGAAGCACAGGCATGCCGCCAGCCGGCGAAACTGCCTTCCTTGGGGGACGATCGGGACAAGCGGCGGTGGTGGCCGCAGTCGCGTGCGAACCAGTCTCCGCGCCAAGCCCTCTGTTAACAGGGAAAAATACAGGGAAATTCAAGGATGGACGATTCTGGCTTCATCCGTATCCAGCTTAAGCACGGAGGCATTTTTTGGATTAATTGTCTGACCCTCATGGCCTGACCTGAATTGTCTGCCGACCGACGCATGGCGCTTGGTGTCCTCGGGGTCGCTTCCAACGTGATCATCACTATTGGCTTGGTTCGAGAACGCCCGATCAGGTCACCCCGGACTTCGCCTTCATTAAACCAATGAAAAGTCCGCCGAGAACCGACCGGGCCTGGAAACCGATCTTCCTGCCTTTGTCGGTCAGATAGAGATCTGAAATAGGTACGCGACTCGGCGTGTCGTTCGCGTACCGCAAGATGTGATCAACGAAGTCGGCGAAGAGCTCAGGGTCTTCCGCGAGCGATGCCGCCCACAGCATCCATTCGGGCTTTGTCAGCGTCGAGCGGCCGTCCAGCGGACAGCCGTAGAGTTCGACCTTCCCGCGATAGAACGAAAGCTCGCGCCGCCGCTCGCTTTCGGTCCAAATCCCGAGACCGAGATACCGGTCCCAGACCATGTTGTATTTGAGGCTCCAGCTTCCCGGCTGGTTGAACGCCAGCCGCGTGACCTGACCGGGTTTTCTTGGACCAAGCTGATTGAGATAATCAGTCTGGAAAGGAAGCCTGAAGATGCCCAGGAAACGACACAGCGCCGAGCAGATCGTCACAAAGCTGCGCCAGATCGACGTGCTGGTGGCACAAGGCCGAACCATCGGCCAGGCCTGCAAAGAGGCCGAGATCACAGAGCAGAGCTACTATCGCTGGCGCAACGAGTATGGCGGCCTCGAGATCGAGCAGGCGAAGCGCTTCAAGGAGCTTGAACGGGAGAACGCCCGGCTGAAGCGGCTGGTGGCCGATCTGTCACTCGAGAAGCAGATATTGAAGGACGTCGCCGAGGGAAACTTGTAGCGCCCGATCGGCGCCGGCAGGCGGTCGAGGCGATTCAACGGAAGTATCGCGTGTCGGAACGCCAGGCTTGCCGGATCGTCAGCCAGCCGCGAGGGACACAGCGATACGTCCCCACGGTTCGGGCTGACGAAGATGTGCTGACCAAAGCCGTTGTCACCTTGGCGTCCGAGTACGGGCGCTATGGTTACCGCCGGATCACCGCGTTGCTACGGTCCGGTGGCTGGCATGTAGGCAAGGACCGGGTCCAGCGCATATGGCGCCGAGAGGGCCTTAAAGTACCCAAGAAGCAGCGTCCGAGAGGCAGGTTATGGCTGAACGACGGTTCGTGCGTCCGGCTGCGGCCTGAGCGGCCAGGGCACGTCTGGAGTTACGACTTCGTCTCGGCCCAGACGCACGACGGCCGGTCGGTGAGGCTGCTGACGCTGATCGACGAGTACACCCGAGAGTGCCTTGCGATCCGGGTGGCACGTCGGATTAGCAGCTTCGGCGTCATCGAGACGTTCGCGGATGCGATGCCGAGGCACGGCATTCCTGCCCACATACGTTCCGACAACGGACCGGAGATGACAGCCAAGATCGTCCGGGACTGGCTGGCACAGATCGGGTCGAAGACGCTGTTCATCGAGCCTGGCAGCCCTTGGGAGAACGGCTACTGCGAAAGCTTCAATGGCAAGCTCAGGGACGAGCTGCTCAACGGCGAGATCTTCTACAGCCTGAAGGAGGCAAGGATCGTCATCGAGAGATGGCGAAAGCACTACAACGAAAAACGGCCGCACTCATCGCTTGGATATCGGCCGCCAGCGCCAGTGACGGTTGGTCAGATCCAGCCACTCGAACCGGGCGCAGTGATGCAGTAATCTCTCATTCGGCTTGGTTCAAAAACTCGGTCAGGTCACCACTTGGTCGTTGTTTCTTCAACTTCCGGCATTTTCCCACGCTATGGCCGCACGCTGAATAGCAAATGGCCGCCCATGAAGAATGCGATTTTTTCTGTCCCAACCGGCAGCTCAAACTCGGGAGCAATTGACCTGACCGGACTTTCTCGAACTAGGCTGATTGAGACAGTCGGCGTGGAATGGGCGCATCGTACGGCACGTCCTATATCTTCTAATATGTGGCTGTTTCGGGCATGCGGAAGACTCGTACGAGCGAGTCCCGGACTGGGATCCCGTCGCGTTGCTCGATCAGACCGGACATGCATGCCTGCCAGCGTCGCCAGACTTCGGAATTCGGAAAATTGTCCATCCGATGGTCGACCCGACGCTCAATATAGGCAAATAGGAGTCCTGTCGATTCGTGGAGATAAATCTCATACCGCAGGATTCCTGACGCGTGCTGGAGTGCAACCAGTTCCGGCCATATTGCGTCGTGGCGACGCCGGTACTCGTCCGCGGCTCCTGGCTTCAAATGAAGCGCGAAGGTAACCGTCTCCGTCGCATCTTTCATGTCCGTCATCGTCTTTCTCCCCAAGGCGGCCTGCGCCATCGTCATTCCAGAGTTTGAGTTCCTGATAGGGACAGGGGAATTTCGCGATCTTTTCCGAATCAATCACTCGCCATATTTGCCAAGATTCATAGCAACCATAGGATCAGCAATCTCTTGGTCGTCCTTGCGCTGATCACAAAATTATCGAACCAGGCGCAACTGAGCCATAAACCGATCTGCACTTCTGCTTGATGGTAAGCGCCAACAGGGCGTGGATGCCCTGCCGGCAATACCGCCGGCCAAGCACCAAGAGCGCATCCGATGGCAGGTCAGAAAGCAAGGACCGCGTCGCGTAACAAGAAATGAATTTATCGCGCGCGCCCCGTGCTCACGCGCCGTCTGCCAATTCCTCAGGGAGCCGCGTCGTCGGTCAGGGGCATTGAAGCCCTATATAATCGCGATCCGGGCGAGGTCAGCCGGACGCTTCCCCTCGCCTTTCTGGCACCCGACTTCATCGAAGCAATCCTGGAGAGGCGTCAGTCCGTTGAGCTGACCCCGCGCCATCTCAAGCGGATCGGCCTCCTTCCCATGCGCCGACAGGATCAGCGCCGCCGGCTCGGGTTCGGCGCTTAACGCATCATCCGACGGTATGGACAGCCAAAAGCCCGCTGGAGACGTTCGGCGGAAAACTGGCAATACCTCGAGAAATTGTCGTCGCCGCATCATCGCCGACTCGGGGAAACGGGCCATTATCGGCCTGCTTCCGCCGATGGGGCGATGCACCATGTGAGAGACGGACTGCGCGGTGGGCCCGGCAGGATTCGAACCTGCGACAACACCGTTATGAGCGGCGCGTTCTGACCGCTGAACTACGGGCCCTATCCCGCAAGGCGGATGGCGCCCGTTCTAGCCCGACCGCATGCCTGCCGCCAAGAGCATGAAAAATCCGACACTTTCGGACGCCGGCGGGGCAGGATGGAACCATGCAGACCCATCGGATCGCCGGCGGCGCGCTGGCCGCCACCCTGATGCCCGAACTGGGCGGACGGATCGTTTCGCTGCGCATCGACGACGGCAAGGGCCCCGCCCTCGACGTATTCGTTCCGCTTGTCGGCGAACCGGCCCTGCCGCCGGGCTGGCCGAAGGCCGGCGCCTATCCGCTGGCACCCTATTCCAACCGCATCGCGAACGCGCGCCTCTCCTTCCGCGGCCAGACGCACGATCTGCCCCCGCATCCGATGGCGGCCCCCCACACGGTCCACGGGCACGCCCACCGCAAGCCGTGGACGCTCGTCGAAATCGAGCCGGCGCGCGCCACGCTCGCCTACGAGCACGACGGCACGGGCGAATGGCCGTGGCGCTTCATGGTCGAACAGCGCATTGCGCTGTCGGGTTCGCGCCTGACGGTCGCGTTCACCTTCGCCAACCGCGACGCCCGTCCCTCGCCCGCCGGCTTCGGCTGGCATCCCTATTTCCCGATCAAGGGCAGCCCGCGCCTCGCCTTCAAGGCCGGCGCGCTGTGGGATCAGACCGCCGAGAACGTCGCGACCGGTACGGTCGAACGCCGTACGCCGCCCGACGCGCCCGTCGAACTCGACCCGGCCGGCACGACGCTCTATTTCGGCGAATGGTCGGGAAGCTGCGCGTTCGACACGGGCACCGGCCTGTCGGTGCGGCTTTCGGCCGATCCGGTGCTCTCGCACCTCGTGCTGCACCGGCCGGCGGGCATCGACTATATCTGCGTCGAACCGGTGAGCCACGTCGCCGACGGCTTCAACCTCGCGGCGCGCGGCGTCGCCGGCACGGGCACGCGCAGCCTCGATCCGGGCGACAGCCTCAGCGGAACGGTGACGATGGACGTGGCGCGGACGGCCTGACGGCCGTCCGGCGCACGATCACGTATCGAGGAACGAGCGCAGCTTGCGCGAACGGCTCGGGTGCTTGAGCTTGCGCAGCGCCTTGGCCTCGATCTGGCGGATGCGCTCGCGCGTCACGTTGAACTGCTGGCCGACCTCTTCGAGCGTGTGGTCGGTGTTCATGCCGATGCCGAAGCGCATGCGCAGCACGCGCTCTTCGCGCGGCGTGAGCGTGGCCAGCACGCGCGTCGTCGTCTCGCGCAGGTTCGCCTGGATGGCGGCGTCGACCGGCAGGACCGCGTTCTTGTCCTCGATGAAGTCGCCCAGATGCGAATCCTCCTCGTCGCCGATCGGCGTTTCGAGGCTGATCGGCTCCTTGGCGATCTTGAGGACCTTGCGCACCTTCTCGAGCGGCATGCCGAGCTTCTCGGCCAGTTCTTCCGGCGTCGGCTCGCGGCCGATCTCGTGCAGGATCTGGCGGCTCGTGCGCACGAGCTTGTTGATCGTCTCGATCATGTGCACGGGGATGCGGATCGTGCGCGCCTGGTCGGCGATCGAGCGCGTGATCGCCTGCCGGATCCACCACGTGGCGTAGGTCGAGAACTTGTAGCCGCGGCGGTACTCGAACTTGTCGACCGCCTTCATCAGGCCGATGTTGCCTTCCTGGATCAGGTCGAGGAACTGCAGGCCGCGGTTCGTGTACTTCTTCGCGATCGAGATCACGAGGCGCAGGTTCGCCTCCACCATCTCCTTCTTGGCGCGCGCGGCTTCGCGCTCGCCCTGCTGGACCTGGCTGACCGTCTTCTTGAACTCGCCCGTCGGCAGGCCGGACCGCTCGGAGATTTCCGAGACGTCCTTGCGCAGCTGCTGGATCTCGTTCTTGTACTTGGTGGTGAACTTCTTCCAGCCCTTGCCGGTGAGGCGGCTGACGCGGCCGAACCAGCGCGGATCGACTTCCTTGCCCGAGTATTTCGACAGGAACTCGTCGCGCTTGACGCCGCATTCTTCGGCGAAGCGCAGCAGGCGGCCTTCGGCGGCGATGAGCTTGCGGTTGAGGTCGTAGAGCTGCCCCATCAGCTGTTCGATGCGGGTGTTGTTGAGATGCACCTCGCCCAGCTGCTCGATCAGGTCCTGCTTGAGCTTCTGGTAGTGCTTCTCCGACACCGGGCTGAACTGCTTGCCGGCGAGAAGCGCTTCCATGCGCTTCTCCTGCATGCGGTAGAGCCGCTTGTAGACGCCGGCGAGCTTCTCGAGGCGTTCGAGCACCTCGGGCTTCAGCTGCTGTTCGAGCGCCGAGAGCGAGACGTTCTCTTCCTGCCCGTCGGCGTCCGCCGCCGGCTGGCCTTCGCCGCCTTCCGCGCCTTCGGCGTTCTCGGTTTCGCCTTCGGGTTCCTCGCGCTCGGCCTCGGCCGGTACGGCGCCCGGCATCGCACCGGCGCCCGCACCGCCCGGCCCGCCGCCGTTGGTCGCGTCGAGATCGATCACGTCGCGCAGCAGCATCTTCCCTTCGACCAGCGCGTCGCGCCAGTGCACGACCGCGCGCATGGTCAGCGGGCTTTCGCACAGCGCCGAGATCATCTTCTCGCGGCCGGCCTCGATGCGCTTGGCGATGGCGATTTCGCCCTCGCGCGAAAGCAGCTCGATCGACCCCATCTCGCGCAGGTACATGCGCACCGGGTCGTCGGTGCGGCCGATCGAATCGGCGTCGATGTTGCCGCGCTTGCCTTCTTCTTCCTCTTCCTCGGAATCGTCGGCGCCCACGCGCGCGGGCACCGGCGCCTTCGGGGCGGCGGCTTCCGGCGAGGCTTCGGCGCCGTTGGCGGCACCTTCCTCTTCCTCGCCCTCCTCGTTCTCGACGACGTTGACGCCCTGCTCGGAAAGCAGCGCCAGCGTGTCTTCGATCTGCTCGGAGGAGACCTGGTCGGGCGGCAGGACCGCGTTGATCTCGTCGTACGTGACGTAACCGCGCTCGCGCCCGCGCGCGATCATCTTCTTAACGGCGGCGGCGGTGGCGTCCATCAGGGGCCCGTCGGGGGTTTCCTCGCGCGGAGCGACGGCGGGGACGGGCTTGGCCTTGGACGTCATGTTCTCGTGCCTCGCTGGCAAAGACGGACGAAACGGAAATTCGTACCCAAGTCTCGACGCGCCGGCCGCAGGGCGCGCGTCCCCTACCCTTGTGCCCTACCCGTCGTCCTCCGGCGCCAATTCGGCGACCTGGGTCCGCAGGTGGGCGGCCTGACCCTCGACCCGGGCCAGGTTCTCCGCCGTGGCGTCGCGGGCCAGCGCCTGCTGGCTTTCGCGAAGCTCGTCCTCCATCCGGCGGCGGGACAGAAGCGCCAAAAGGTGGCCAAAGCCCACCCGCGCCGCTTCGTCGGAAGCGGTCGGATCGGCAAAAGCCCCGTGTTCGTAAAGGGTTGGCTTCGTCAGCAACTCGGCTTCCTCGGCCAATCCCACGCGGGATAAGTGGGCAATCAGGCCGCTTGTGTCAAGCGGAGTCTCGTCGCCGGCCGCGGCGTGGGCGCAATCCACCAATGCCTGCCGCACAAGCTCCAGCCGGCGGTCGGTCAGGTCGACATGGGCCAGGGCCTCGGCTTCGGCCATCAGCAGGGCGGGATGGCCGATCGCCGTCGCCAACAGGACCTGTTCCTGGCGCACACGCAGGACCCCCACGTCGCCCGGCGCCCGGAACGTGCCCAGCACGGGCCCGCTTCCGGGCCGCGGCGGCCAAGGTCGCCCGCCGGTGCCCCCGCCGGTCCGTGCCCGGGGGACATAGACCGGCCGGCCGAGGGCCCGCAGGCGCGTGTAGATCCACTCGCTTTCGTAGGCGCGGCGCACCGTCGGGTCGACGATGCGCTGCAACCTTTCGCGCAGCCGCCCCTCGAGGGCCGCACGCCGGTCGGGGCTGTCGAAGGCCTGCCCGTCGGTCTCCGCCGCCCAGACGATGTCGGCAAGGCTGCGCGACTGGCCGAGCACCATGTCCATCGCGCCGGCACCGTCGCGCTTGATGAGGCTGTCCGGATCCTCGCCGCCCGGCAGTGCCGCGAAGCGCAGCGCGTAGCCCGGCTTCAGCAGCGGCAGCGCCACATCGGCGGCCTTGATCGCAGCGCGCTGGCCGGCCGCGTCGCCGTCGAGGCACACGACCGGCTCGGGATGGATTTTCCACAGCGCCTGGATCTGTCCGTCGGTCAGCGCCGTGCCCAGCGGCGCCACCGCACCCGCGAAGCCCGCCTGATGGAGTGCGATCACGTCCATATAGCCTTCGGACACGATCGCCTGCGCCTTGCGCTCGCCGATGGCCACGCGCGCCTTGTCGAGCGCGTAGAGATTCTCGCGCTTGTGGAACAGCGGCGTGTCGCGGCTGTTGAGATATTTGGGCTTCGAATCGTCCATCACGCGGCCACCGAACGCGATGACGCGCCCGCGCCGGTCGGTGATCGGGAAGATCACGCGGTTGCGGAAGAAGTCGAACGGATCGCGCCCGTCGTCGGGCCGGCCGACGAGCCCGGCTTCGACGAGTTGGCCCAGTTCGAAGCCGTCCGCTTTCAGCGCCGCCTGCAGATGCGCGCGGCCGTCGGGCGCGAAGCCGAGGCGGAAGCGCGCGATCGTCTCGTCCGACAGGCCGCGGCCGCGCAGATAGGCGAGTGCGGTGCGCCCTTCTGGCTGGTGCAGCTTCGTCTCGAACCACTTGCACGCGGCCTCGACCGCGTCGGCCAGCGTCTTGGCGCGTTCGGCTTCCTGGCGCGCCTGCGGGCTCATGCGCGGCACTTCGAGCCCGGCTTCGGCCGCAAGTTTCTCGACCGCTTCGAGGAAGCCGAAATTGTCGATCTTCATCGTGAAGCCGATGACGTCGCCGTGCGCGCCGCAACCGAAGCAGTGGAAGAAGTTCTTGTCGTCGTTGACGTAGAAGCTGGGGCTCTTCTCGTTGTGGAACGGGCAGCAGGCCTTGTACTCGCGTCCCGCGCGCGTCAGCTTCACGCGCCTTCCCACGACCGAGGACAGCGTCAGCCGGCTGCGCAGCTCTTCGAGAAAGGAGGGCGGAAAGGCCATGCCGGACGCGCCGATTCCCTGAGACAAGCCAACGACTTATCCCCACGACTCACAGCCCTTGGGCGGGCGGTCGGGAGAGCCCGGCAAACTAGGCCCGCCCCCGTGGGCGGTCAAGACGCAGGGTTCAGCGGCCGTTCTCGGCGGCCAGCGCGCGTTTCATCGCCGGGCGCTCGGCCATGCGCGCGCGATGTTCGGCCACACGCGGGAAGCGCTTCGGATCGACGCCGTCGGCCTCCATCCACTGCGCGAGCGTGAACAGATAGGGATCGCAGATCGTGAACGTGTCGCCCATCGCCCACGGCCCCTTGAACAGGTGCGTCTCGACCATCGCCCAGCCCTCGCCCACCGACTGCGGCACCTTGCGCTGCATGGCCGCGATGGCGGCCGCGTCGTCGGCATCGACCCAGCGATAGCCGCGCATGCGGTGCGCGTGCGCGACGTGCAGGGTCGAACACAGGTAGCTGTTGAACGCCTGCACCTGCGCGAAGGCGAACGGATCGTCGACAGGGGCGAGCTTCGCGGCAGGGAAAAGCTGCGCGACATAGACGAGCATCGCGGGCGTTTCGGTGAGCGCGCCTGCCGACGTGACGAGCGCCGGCACGCGGCCCTTCGGGTTGACCTTCAGGTAATCGGGGCTGCGCTGCTGGCCCTTCGCGAAATCGATGCGCTTCAGCGCGTATTCCGCTCCCGCCTCCTCGAGCGCCGCATGCGTCGCAAGCGCGCAGGTGTCGGGCGTGTAGTAGAGCGTCAGCATGCTAGCCGCCCAGCAGCTTCTTCACCGTCGCCGACGCCGCGGCCATGTCCATCTGGCCGGTGTATTTCGCCTTCATGGCGCCCATGACCTTGCCCATGTCGCGGATCGACGCGGCACCCGCCGCCGCGATTTCGGCCTTCGCGGCCGCCTCGACCTCGCCGGCCGACATCTGCTTGGGCAAAAACCCTTCGAGCACGGCGATCTCCGCCTGCTCCTTGGCGGCGAGCTCCGGACGGCCGCCCTTTTCGTAGAGTGCGATCGAATCGCGGCGCGAAGCGATCATCTTCTGCAGCATCGACTGGATTTCGGCGTCGCCGATGCCGTCCATGTTGCCGGTCGTGCGCGCCTCGATGTCGCGCTTCTTCATCTCGGCGATGGCCATGCGCACGGTCTCGAGGCGGACCGTCTCGCGGGCCTTCATCGCTTCCTTGAGCGTCTCGTTGAATTTCTCGCGCAGCGACATGGGGAATTCTCCGGTCGGAAATCTCAGGAACGCGCGAGACCGAAGGCGGTCTTGCGCAGCACGTCTTCGGCGCGTGTCCACACGGACTGGCGCCAGGACGGATCGTTGGGTGCGAAGGCGTCGCGCATCTGCGTCTTGATGCGCCGGGAATCCTCGCCGGCGAGGTCGCCGTGCAGATGCAGCCAGTTGTCGGCGCGCACCG
>JAYRKO010000057.1:0-9895 GCA_041905745.1 Tagaea sp.
GCGCCCGACGCGACCGGCCGGCGCAAGGCGCTCTACGAGCCCGTGCACGGCTCGGCACCCGACATCGCCGGCAAGGACATGGCCAATCCGCTGGCCACGCTCCTGTCGTTCGCGATGATGCTGCGCTATTCCTTCGACCTCGCCGACGACGCCACGCTCGTCGAGCAGGCGGCGAAGAACGTGCTCGCCAAGGGTCTGCGCACGCGCGACATCGCCTCGGAAGGTTCGAAGATCGTCTCGACGACGCAGATGGGCGACGCGCTCCTGAAGGAACTCGACGCGCTGGCGGCCTGAGGCGTCAGGCCGTCGCCGGCGTGCGCGCCGGCAGATAGCCCCAGACCCAGGCCGGCGGGACGTTCAGCATCGCGACGCCCTTGCGCCGGCCGGTGAGGCCGAGCAGCTTCGTCTTGATCGGCGAAGCGGGCGAATAGGTGTACTGCACGATCTCGCCGCCGGGCACCATCACGTCGAACGCCGCGCGCGCAAGGGCGCGCTGCACGTCGACGGGCAGCGGCAGCATCGGGATCCCGGAAACGACGCAGGCCGCGCGCCCGATCCATTCGGGCGGCAGCAGGGCTTTCAGGTTGCGCGCGTCGCCCTGGATCACCGTCACGTTCGGGAATTCGGCGCGCAGATGGGCGCACAAGGCGGCGTCGATCTCGACCACGAAGAGCCGGTCGGCCGCCACGCCGTTTGCCAGCAACGCCTTGGTGACCGGGCCGGTTCCGGGCCCGAGTTCGACCACGCATTGATCGGCCGCCGGCCGGACCTGCCGGGCGACGAGCCGGGCCAGCGCCGGCGAAGAGGGGAGGATCGCGCCCACTTTCATCGGGTTGGCGAGCCAGCGGCGGAAGAAAAGAACCTCTTCGGGATGCTTTCCGTCTTCGCGATTCATGACGTTCTCCTGACGGGGCGCCATTTTCCGCCCGTATCGAGGCTTCCGGATGCGACAGATTCTTGAATAAATTGTGACGTTCCCGCCGGCCGGCAGGCATGGCATAAGCCCGCCTTCGGAACTTCCGGGAACGGTGCGGAGCGGAAATGGGCAAGCGGATTGCGGTTGTGGGTGCCACCGGAACGGTCGGACGCGAGGTTCTTCAGGAACTTGCCGCGCGCGGCGTAGACGTGGCCGACGTCGTGGCGCTTGCCTCGGAGCGTTCGGTGGGCGTCGGCCTTTCCTATGGCGAGGAAGCCGAGATCCGGACCGACGATCTGGCGGGGCACGATTTTTCCGGCACGAAGACCGCGATCTTCTGCACCGCACCGGCCGTCTCGGCGGCGAACGTGCCGCGGGCCGCAAAGGCGGGCAGCTGGATCGTCGACACGTCCGCGCATTTCCGGCTCGACGTCGACGTGCCGGTCGTCGTGGCTGGCGTCAACGACGACGAAGCGACGCTCGCGCGCGCCAAGCGGCGCATCGTGGCGGCACCCGGCGCCTGCGTGACCATGCTGGCGCTGGCGCTTGCCCCGCTGCATCGCGCCGCCGGGCTGCGCCGCGCGATCGTGTCGACCTATCAGAGCGTTTCGGAAGTGGGCAAGGCGGCGATGGACGAGCTGTTCGGACAGACGCGCAACGTCTTCGTCAACCAGCCGATGGAACGTACGCATTTCGCCAAGCAGATCGCGTTCAACGTGATTCCCCAGTGCGGCGGCTTCGAGAAGGACGGCCACACGACCGACGAGCGCGCGATCGCGGCGGAAGTCCGCAAGATCCTCGCCGGCGACATGGGCGTGTTCGCGACCTGCGTGCGCGTGCCGACCTTCGTCGGCCACGGGGTTTCGGTCGTGGCGGAATTCGCCGAGCCGATGGGCGTGGCGCAGGCCCGCTCGATGCTCGCGCGTGCCGACGGCCTCGCCGTCGTTGACCACCGGTCGGACGAAGGTTTCGTCACGCCGCTGGAAACGCAGGGCGAGGACAAGGTCTATGTGAGCCGCCTGCGCGACGATCCGTCGGTTCCCAACGGGCTGGCGATGTGGATCGCGGCCGACAATCTGCGCACGGCGTCGGCGGCACCCATCGCGGAACTGGCGCTGCGCCTGTCCGGAAACGGATGAGGGCGCTCGCCCTCCTTCTCCTGCTTCTGTCCGCTGCGCCGGCACTGGCGCAGGCGCCGGCCGATCTCGACCGGCTCTACGCCGCCGGCAGCTATCGCGACGTCGCGCGCCGGATGTTCGAGCCGACCGACAATGCCGAAGCGCGCGCCGTGCTGGGCTGGGCCCAGGCGCGCGTGCAGGCGGGCGCACCGCATGTCCTTTCGATCGCCTATTCCGACCTGCTTTGGCGGATCGGCGAGGGGCAGGCGAACGAGGCGCTGCGCGAGGAATCGGCCCTCGTCCTTCTCTATGCGGTTCTCGCCGTCGGCGTGGACGGCGCCAAATGCGCCGATGCCGGCGCATCAGATGCGCGCGTGCGCCAGATCCTGTCGACGCGGCAGGATCGCATCGCCTTCGCGCGCGCCCGCCCGGCGGACCGCCGGAAGTACCTTCGCGAATCGGCCGTGGCGCTCGAACAGTCGACCGCCTCGCGCCGGCCGGAGGACCGCGACGTCTGCACCTCCGGCTCCGAGGAAATCGCCCGTCAGCTCGCCACGCCCGGCACCGTCACGCGCGAACTGCCGCTGAAGCCCGGCGAGGTGAAGCGCACCGTCGATATCGAGCCGGGCCCCGGCTATCGCCCGCGCTTCCTGGCGCCGGACCGATGGCACGCAAGGCAGGTGCAGGTGCGCGCCCGTTTCGGGCAGATCCTCGACGGTCTCGTGCCGGCCTAGACGAGAAGGCCCAGTGCGCGCAGCGCCACTTCGCCCGCCACCGCCGCCGCAAAGCCGAGGACGACGATCGCCGCGATGCGGTTGGCCCAGGTAAGGCCCGTCGTCGTGAAGCGGTCGCGGAATAGGCACACGCCTTCCACGACCGCAAGCCACCAGGCCATCGCGCCCGACATCACGCCGGCGAGCAGCAACAGATCGTCGTTGCCCGCCCGCCCGTCCGGCCGCACGCCGAACGCGGCGAACACGGCCATGAACGAAAGGACCGTGACGGGGTTGGTGAGCGTCAGGAAAAGCGTCGAGGTGAAATCGCCGAACAGGCTCGCCGGGTCGCTGCCCGCCGACAGTTTCGGCGCCGGCTGGCGCAGCATGCGCACGCCCATGACGACGAGGATTGCGGCGCCGACTAGCGACAGCAGCGTGCGCTCCTGTTCAAGGAACGATTGCAGCATCGAGATGCCGAGTGCGGCGATCGCGCCGAAGACCGTATCGGCAAGGGCCGCACCCACGCCCGAGGCGATGCCCGCAAGCCGCCCCTGCACGAGCGTGCGCCGGATCACGAGCACGTTGATCGGACCGACGGGAGCCGCGATCAGCATTCCCACGATCGCGCCCTTGAGGAAGATCCAGTCGATCATCGCGGGGCGCCCGCGCTAGTCCGCGAGGCGTTCGGCCGGATGGCGTACCGGCGGACCGACGAGGACGGACTGGTTGGCGACGAGCGCCAGATCGATGGAACCCGTCGCCGCCGTCGCTTCGACGACCGCACGCACGGCCGACGTGGCGAGCGAAAGCGCGCCCGGCAGGTCGCGCGAAGCAAGATAGCGCCCGAGAAAAAGTGCCGCGAAACTGTCGCCGGCGCCGTAGGCCGGATGGTCGACCGGGGTCACGCGCACGATGTAGCTGCCCTGCGCCGCGCACGCGAACGTGCCGAGCAGGCCGCCGTCGATGACCGACGTGACGACGACGATCCGGTCGCGCCCGCCGTCCGTCCGCAGTTTCGCGGCCGCCGCGCGCACTTCGGCGAGCGAACCGGTCGGCAAACCGGTGAGCAGGCCCAGTTCGAACGCATTGGGAAACAGGATATCGGCCAAGGGCGCCAGTGCGCGGATCGCATCGACGACATCGGGCCGCACGAACACGCGGCCGCGGTCGCCCATGACCGGGTCGAGCGCATAGAGGCAGCCCGGTGCGGCACGGCGCGCGCGGGCGAGCGCATCGGCGACGACGGCGCCGTGCGCGCCGGCTCCCAGATAGCCCGACAGGACGCAGTCGAGCCCGGCGAAAAGCCCGCGCGCGTCGAGGCCTTCGATCAGGGCCGCCAGTTCGGCCGCGTCGGCCGGTCCGCCCGCGAACCCGCCATGGCCCGGATGGTTGGAAAAGCGCACCGTGTCGAGCCGCACCGTCTCCACGCCCAGCCGTTGCAGGCAGAAGACGGCGGCGGCGTTTCCGACCGCGCCGGCGGCGACGGAAGACTGGATCGACAGGACGCGCATGTCGCCCCTCATATCGGGAATCGCCTTCTGGCGACAGGGGTTTCCGGGTCGGCCCGGTTACCGAAATTCTTGGCAAACCGCCCGGGGGACTGACAGGATAGGCGCTTCAGGGGAGGCATCCGAAGCGAATGGCCGAATTCCGCACCGTCGCGCGCCGCTCGGCGCTCTACATTCCGGGTTCGAACGCCCGCGCCATCGAGAAGGCGCGCACGCTCGACGCCGACGTGCTGATTTTCGACCTCGAGGACGCCGTCCATCCCGACCGCAAGGACGCCGCGCGCGACCAGACGATGGCGGCCCTGCGCCAGGGCGGCTACCGGGCCGAGACGATCGTGCGCGTCAATCCGCTCTCCGACAAGCTGGGTGCGGCCGACATCAAGGCTGCCGCGCGCTCCGGCTGCCAGGCCGTGCTGCTGCCGAAGGTCGAAAGCGCCAAGGAAGTGCGCGATGCCGCCCTGCGGCTCGCCGCCGCCGGCGCACCCGAAAACGTCATGCTCTGGGCGATGATCGAGACGCCGCTGGGCGTGCTGCGCGCGCAGGAGATCGCGCTGTCGAGCCCGCATCTGGGTTGCCTCGTGATGGGCACGTCGGATCTGGTCAAGGATCTGCGCGCGCGCCATTCCGAAGATCGCCTCGCGATCATGCCTTCGCTCGGCCTGTGCCTGCTCGCCGCGCGCGCGGCGGGCCTGCCGATCCTCGACGGCGTGCATCTCGACCTCAACGACGAGGCCGGCTTCCTCGCGGCGTGCAAGCAGGGCGCCGACATGGGCTTCGACGGCAAGACGCTGATCCACCCGAAGACGATCGCGGCCGCGAATGCGGCCTTCGGCCCGTCGGCGGCCGACATCGAATGGTCGCGCAAGGTGATCGCCGCGTTCGAGGCGGCGTTGGCCAAGAAGGAAGGCGTGGTCGTCGTCGACGGCAAGCTCGTGGAGCATCTGCACGTCGAAAGCGCGCGCCGCACCGTCGCGATGGCCGACGCGATCGAACGCAAGGGTGCCACAAAGGTCGCCTGACGCGCTTCAGCGCTCGGCGATGATCTTGACGCGCCGGCCGGGTGCCAGCGCGTCGCCGGCCTTCAGACCGTTGTAGATCCGGAAGCGTTCCAGCTCGAATCCGTCCTTCGTCGCCATGCGCTGGGCGAGCGATTCGTGGCTGTCGCCGGCGCGCACGGTCACGAAGCGGATGCGCAGCGGCTCGGCCGTGCGCGCTTCGGCTTCCGTCAGGGCGCGGAACGAATAGGTCGTACGGCGGAAGGCCTCGCCGAATTTTCCGCCCGCCGCGGCGGGGTTCGCGAACAGCAGGCGGTAGAACGCGCCGTCGGGGTGGCGGATCGCGACGAGGCGCAGGTCGACCGGCCCCTTCTGGCCGTTCATGCGCACGGCACCGGTCGCCGCCGGCAGGCCGTTCACCTGGATGCGTTCGACGTTCTGCAGCCGCACGCCCTTCGCCCAAACACCGACGAGAAAATCGGCCGGTTCGACGCCGCGCGGCGCCGGCTTGGCGTCGAGCTGGATCGACGCGCCTTCGGGCCCCGTTGCGCGCACCGCATCTTCGCCGTTGACGATGCGGAAGCCCTGCGGTGCCTCGAAGCGGAAGCGCAGCTTCGGGTGGATGAAGACGCTGCCGCGCGCGAAGCCCGATTCGTCATCGCCGCCATAGGCCATCCCGTCGATCGCATCGAAATACTCCTTCTCGCCCACGCGCGCGTTGGGCGCCACGACCATGCCCTGCGCGCGCGCCGCCTCGGTCGCGGCCACGACGCGGTCGGCGGTGCGCGGGTGGGACTGCATGATCGAGAATTCGTCGGCCGTTTCCGGCGGCCGGCCGAGTTCCTTCATCGACAGCCGCACGCCTTCGCCCAGCTTGGAGAGCATGTCGGCGGCCTCGCGCGGGTCGTAGCCGTCGGCCGCCATGTAGCGCACGCCCAGCTTGTCGGCCTCGAATTCCTGATCGCGCGAGAAGCCGGCGAGCCAGACGGAGGCGCCGCTGCCCGTCGCCTGCGCGGCGAGGTTTCCCGCATCGCCCGACCCGGTGAGAATCGCCACGCCGATGCCCAGCACGCTCGAGAAGATGTTCGCGGCCTGCGTGCGGCTGATGCGCTCGGCCGTGTGGCGCGCGGTCACGTGGCCGATTTCGTGGCCGAGGACCGAGGCGAGCTCGGCCTCGCTCGACATCAGCGCCAGAAGGCCGCGCGTGATGTAGACGTAGCCGCCGGGCAACGCGAAGGCGTTGTAGATGTCGCTGTTGATGACGGTGAAGCGGAAGGGCTGGCCTTTCAGCTCGCTCTGCGCGACGAGCGTCTCGCCCAGCTTCTGCACGTAGGCGGCGACCTTCGGATTGTCGTAGGCGCCGCCGAATTCGGCCAGCACCTGCGGGTGCTGCTCGCGGCCGATCTTCGCCTCCTCCTCGGCGCTGACGAAGGCGGTGAACTGGTTGCGGCCGGTGGCGGCATTCTGCGCGCAGCCCACGAGCCCGCCGGCCGCGGCAAGCGACAGGAGGCCGGCGAAGGCAAGGCGCAGGGCGGGGCGACGGATCGGCATGGCGCTATTTCGCGTAAGGTGCCGCGGCCGGTCAAGACGGCGGATCGGCCATGCGCCCGGCGCCATTGACGGGACCCCGCCACCGCGCGATTGTGCCCGTCATGCCAGCCCCCGACGCCGTCCCGCGGACCGACCTGTTCCCGCCGATCGAGCCCTATGGCTCCGGCACGCTTGCCCTCGACGCCGTCCATCGGATGTTCTGGGAACAGAGCGGCAATCCGCGCGGCGCGCCGGTCGTGTTCCTGCACGGCGGTCCTGGCGGCGGCGCCACGCCGGCGCATCGCCGGTTCTTCGATCCCAACCATTACCGCATCGTCATTTTCGACCAGCGCGGTGCGGGCCGGTCGACGCCCCACGGCGAGACCCAAGGCAACACCACGCGCCATCTCGTCGACGACATGGAACGCCTGCGCGCGCATCTGGGCATCGAGGCGTGGCATGTGTTCGGCGGTTCGTGGGGCTCGACGCTGGCGCTGGCCTACGCGCAGGCCCACCCCGAGCGCGTGCGCTCGCTCACGCTGCGCGGCATCTTCCTCGGCCGGAAGAGCGAGATCGACTGGTTCCTCAACGGCATCGCGAACGTCTTCCCGGAAGCCTGGCAGGCCTTTTCGGGCTTCCTGCCGCCGGCCGAGCGGACCGATCTTCTGGCGAATTACTGGAATCGCCTGACCGACCCCGATCCGGCGGTGCACCTGCCCGCGGCACGCGCGTGGAGCGTCTACGAAGGTTCGTGCTCGACGTTGATGCCGAGCCCGGAAACGGTTTCCGCCTTCTCCGAGGATCGCTGGGCCCTGGGCCTTGCGCGCATCGAGGCGCACTATTTCAGGAACGGCGTGTTTCTGGGCGAGGACGAGCTGCTCGACGGCGTCGAGCGCATCCGCCACATTCCCGCGACGATCGTGCAGGGCCGCTACGACATGGTCTGCCCGATCGTGACGGCCGACGCGCTTGCCGCGCGCTGGCGCGAAGCGCGCTACATCGTCGTGCCCGACGCGGGCCACTCCGCGATGGAGCCCGGCATCCGCGCGCATCTCGTCGCGGCGACCGAGCGGGCCAAACGCCTTTAGGCCGAGGACAACGTCGATGGAAGCGCCCCAGTCGTCGGCCCCGGCGGTGCCCGACAGTCCCGAGATCCGCCGCCGCGATTTCGCGGTCATCGGCGCGGTCGGTCTCGCGCACTCGACGAGCCACATCTTCCAGTTCTGCCTGCCGCCGATGTATCCGCTGCTGCACGACGAATTCGGCATCGGGTTTGCGGCGCTGGGCAGCGTGCTGGCGGCGTTCTATCTCGCCTCCGGCATCGGCCAGACGTTCATCGGTGTGGCGGTCGATCGCTGGGGCGGCCGGCGCGTGCTCGCGGCCGGCATGGCGGCACTCGCCGGTGCCATCCTTGCCCTCGCCTTCGTGCCGTCCTTCTGGATGTTCCTGCCGCTCGCGGTCGTCGCCGGCTTCGGCAATTCGGTCTTCCATCCGGCCGATTTCGCGCTGCTTGCATCGCGCGTGCATCCCAGCCGCACGGGTCGCGCCTTCTCGATCCATGCCTTCGGCGGCACGATCGGCTACGCGGCTTCGCCGGTGCTGCTGTCGGTACTCGGCTTCGCGCTCGGCTGGCGCACGGCGCTCGTCGTCGCGGGGCTCTACGGTCTTGCGCAGGCGGCATTCATGTTCCTGGCGCGCGATCTGCTGGGCGAGGGTGCTGCATCGGCATCGGCCGCGAAGGAAGGTGCGCGCGAGATCGTCGCGAGCTTCGCGCGCATGCTCGTGATGCCCGCAATGCTGGCGGCCTTCGCCTATCTGACGATGACGGCGATGGCCGGGGCGGGCGTGCAGGCCTTTGCGGCGGCGAGCCTCTCGGCCATCCATTCCATCGATTTCCGCGCGGCGACCAACGCGGTGACGGCGTATCTGATCGGCAACGCCTTGGGCATTCTTGCCGGCGGGTTCGTTGCCGATGCGACCGAGCGGCACGAACGCGTCGCGGCGATCGGTCTCGTGTCGGCCGCACTCCTGCTCGCGTCGGGCGCCGCTTTCGCGCCGACCTTCTTGACGGCGCTCGTGCTGTTCGCGCTGGGCGGCATGGCCGTCGGCGTCACCTCGGCCGCGCGCGACATCATCATCAAGAAGCTGGCACCGCGCGGGGCCACCGGGCGCACGTTCGGGTTGGTCTATTCGGGCCTCGACATCGGCTCGATGCTGGCGCCGCTCGCCTTCGGCTGGTTCCTCGACCACGGCCTGCCGCAGGGCACGATCTTCGGCATCGCGCTGGTGCTGGCCGCCGCCGTCGTCGTCATCCGGATTATCAACGGCTTCGCGCAGGCCAACGCAACCTCGCCCGCGCGGGCTTGAATCCGGCGGCCGGGACGACTGGCGCGGCACCCCGGGCCCGGCTATTGTCCGTCCCGCGTGCGTCCCCGTAGCTCAGCAGGATAGAGCAGCAGTTTCCTAAACTGTGGGTCGGAGGTTCGATTCCTCTCGGGGACGCCAATTTCTATTTAAATTCAAATAAGTAATATGCGGTTCTTTAATACCGCATTCACTATGTTGCGCCATGGCAACGCCGTGGCAACAAATAACAATTTAAGCGGCTTTGGCAGGCTATCGACATGTCCGACTCGCGAATTCGACCTTCGACACTCGACCGGCTCGAAAAGAGCGGCGTCGATTCGGTTGAGGTCGAGTGCTCCAGATGTAGCCGCAGAGGGCCCTGAAGCTCGCCCGAACTTTCCTGCGGCTCCGATGGGGTTGGGATCAGGAGATTGAGCGGGAGTTGAAGTCTGTCGTCTTAGCGAATTGTGCCTACAAACCCCCTAGGCGCGTTTCGCAGAGTCGAATTAATGTAAGAAAGGTTGAACTACGAAGCAAAACACGTCCTTTGGAGGCAAGGCAATGAAGCTGATCAAGGCGCATGTCACTAACTATCGATCAGTTGATGACTCGACCGAGTTTTCACTTGATCAAGTCACATGCCTTGTCGGCAAAAATGAGGCAGGTAAGAGCGCGATATTGACAGCGCTTGCCGCGCTTAATCCTCATCCGCTAATGACCTGCCCCCATTGAAGTGGTCCTCCCTGAAGTATGATTTTGGAAGCGG
>JAYRKO010000670.1:0-1871 GCA_041905745.1 Tagaea sp.
GCCGAGACGTTGAAGACCGACAGCGAATAGGGCTGGCGGCAATCGGGCCCGCCGACGGTCGTGCGGAAGGATTCGTTCGCGTGCGGCTTGGGTGCCAGCGAATGGTTCACCCATTCGAAGCCGGTCGCGTAGACGTCGAGCATCGTGCCGAACGGGCGCTTGTCGAGTGCCGCCTTCGCGCGCTGGTAGACGATCGAGCGCTTGTCGCGGTTGAACGGCATGCCGTCGGTGTCGCTCTCGAGGAAGTACTGGCGGATCTCCGGCCGGATTTCCTCGAGCAGGAAGCGGATATGCGCGGCGATGGGGTAGTTGCGCAGGATGCTGTGGCTCGGCTGGAAGAAGTCGCGCGTGCCGACCAGCGCCAAAAAAGCGGCGGCTGCGAAGGGCAGCAGGAACCAGCTGTCCCAGAAGGACGCGAGGCCGAAGCCGACGGTAGCGACCACGCTCAGCGTATAGGTGATGTAGCGGGGGGCAAGGGCGAGGGCGAGGAACGACGGCGACGAGGGCGCGGTGGCTTTGGCGGCTTGCTGCACGACGGCGGAACTCCCCTTCCGGTGGCCCCGATCCGGGCCTTATTGTGGGCGAAGTCTAGCGAACTCCCCCGGAACCGCCAACTTTACGGACCCGTGCGCGCGTGAACGGAATCGTCTTGTCGGTCGCCAGCCGTGCGACCCATCGCTTTTCGAAGGAAGTCCGGGACCGGATCCGGATCGTCGCCGGCGAAGGCGTTGCGGACGACGCCCATTGCGGCCGGACGGTCAAGCACCGCAGCCGTGTGGCCCGCGACCCGACCCAGCCCAATCTCCGGCAGGTCCATCTGATCCATGGCGAGCTGTTCGACGAGCTGCGCGGCCGCGGATTCGACGTTCGGCCCGGCGATCTCGGCGAGAACGTGCTGACGCGCGGGCTCGACCTGCTCGGTCTTTCGGCGGGCGCGCTTCTGCGCTTCGAGGGCGGCGTCGAACTGGAAGTGACGGGCCTGCGCAACCCGTGCGGCCAGATCGAACGGTTCCGCGAGGGGCTGTTGGCCGCCGTCCTCGACCGGACGGCGGACGGCGCCCTCGTGCGCAAGGCCGGCATCATGACCGTCGTGCGCGTCGGCGGCACGATCCGCGCGGGCGAGGGTGTCGGCGCCGTCCCGCCCGACGGACCGCACCGGGCGCTGGAGCCGGTCTAGATCCGGCGCAGGTCGGCGGCCGGCAGGTACTTGTCGGTCCAGATCTTCTCGGGCGCGACGGCTGCCGGCAGTTCCAGCCCGCGCGCGAGCAGCCCGATCGATTTAACCAGGCGCGGCATCTCGATCTGACCCAGGCCGAGCCTGTCGGTCTCGGGGCCCTTCACCTGATGGTCGAGGACCCATTTGAGGCGGTCGCGCTCGATGTCCTTGTTGACCAGCGCGTCGACCTTGAAGAGCGATTCGGTGACGGCGACCGGATCGGCCGCGGCATCGCGCCAGCCCTTCGCGCAGGCGCGCAGGAAGCCGGGGATCGCGGCTTCGTTCTCCTTCAGGAACTTCCGGCTGACGATGACCGTGTTCGAGTAGAGATCGAGCCCGTGCTGCGAATAGAGCATGATCGAGATGTCCTCGAACTTCACGCCGAGGCCGCGCAGGTTGAGCCACACGGTCGAATCGAACCCGGTGATCGCATCGACCTCCTTGCGCATGAACACCGCCTCGCGCAGGCGCAGATCCATGTTGTTGAACTTGACCGTCGCCGGGTCGAGGCCATTGGCGCGGAAGAACACCGGAAACAGACGGAACGCGTTGTCGGTGAGCGGCCCGCCCACCGTGCGCCCGGCGAGATCGGCAGGCTTGGAAATGCCGGCACTCTTCCACGAGACGATCGCCGCGGGCGTCGAGCGATAGACGT
>JAYRKO010000671.1:0-1868 GCA_041905745.1 Tagaea sp.
GTCTCGCGTGCGATCATTCGCCCAGCGGGGGCGCCCCATTCGACCGGGCCGCGCCATTCGACTTGCTGGCGGATCGTCGCCCGGTCGGCGTCGGTCGACACGAGTTCCGCAGGGCCGGCAATCAGCGTGCCTGCCGCGCGACCCTGGAAAGTCTCGTCGACATAGAAGTTGTAGGTGTACTCCTCGTGCTTGCCCGGCGTCGTGGGGACGAGCGCGTTAACGTGGTCGGCCGCGATCCAGAGCGAGTTGTGGTGCGGATGGTCGGCCGGGCTCTCCGAACTCACGAGATGGCCGGCCGGCGTCAACAACGGATAGAGATACGGTCGCATGCGGCCCTGCGTAAGGCCGAACACGGTGTTCGCTCCCCGGCGCAAATAGCGGCGGTTCGTCCGGGCGATGGCGCCCGGTGGCAACGCCAGCGCATCGTCCTCAAGCGTGAAGCCGGGCGCCGCCATTGCGCGTTCAGTTCCCGATCAGCGCCACGAGCCAAAGGCTCAGCGCGGGTACGAACGAGATAAGCATCAACCACGCCACCAGGCCGATCATGAACGGCCAGCACGCACGGTAGGCGAGGTGGATCGGCGTGCCGGTCACCTGCGCGGCCGTGAAGACGAGGACGGCCAGCGGCGGCGTCAGCGCGCCGATGCAAAGATTGGCAACCATGATGACGCCAAAATGCACGAGATCGACGCCCGCCGTCTTCAGCAGGGGCACAAGAAGCGGAATGAGGATCACCATCGAGGCGATCATCTCCATCGCGAGGCCGACGAAGAGCAGAAACAGGTTGATCGCCAACAAAAGCAGCACCCAACTCGAAGTGAGCGCGCCGAGCAGCGCCGTCATCTTCTGCGGAACCTGCTCGATGATGAGCGCGTAGGCGAACGGAGCCGACGCCGCGATGACGGCGACGATGGTCGCCGTCTCGATCATGGATTCGCGCAACGCGGCGAGCAGCGAGGCACCGGTCGCCGAACGATAGATCGCAAGGCCGCACAGCGCCGCGTAGGCGACCGCGACGGCACCCGCCTCCGTCGCGGAGAATACGCCATACCGGATGCCGCCGACGATCAGCAGAGGAAGGACCAGCGCCGGCAGGGCTTCTCGAAGCGCGTGCCGGCGCTCGGCCGCCGTCGCCGGCGTGCCGCTATCCCCGATGCCGCGTCGCATGCACTCGAAATGCACCACGAGCGATAGCGTGAGCGCCATCAGCAGGCCTGGCACGATGGTCGCGGTGAAGAGCGCGCCGACCGAAACGGTGGCCATGGCACCGTAGATGATGAGGCCCAGGCTGGGCGGAATCATGTTCGCGAGGATCGAGCCCGAACTCGTCAGGGCCACGCCGAAGGGGGCTGGATAGCCGCGCTTGGCCATCGCAGGGACCAGCGTCTTTGCAAGCGCGGCCGCATCGGCGGTCGAAGAGCCCGATACGCCGCCCATGAGCGTGTTCGTCAGCACGTTGACGTGGGCAAGGCCGCCGCGGAAATGGCCTACGAGCGATGCGGCCAGCGCCACGAGACGCTCGGTGATGCCGCTCGCATTCATCATGCCGCCCGCGAGCATGAAGAACGGGATCGCCAGCAGGAGGTAGTCCATCGAACTCGTCAGACTCTGGGGCACCGGGAGGAGGGCGAGCGGGCCCTGCGGCATGAACGCCACAAAGGTGCCGAAGATCAGGGAGTCGAAGATCGGGATACCTGCCAGCATGACGCCGATCGCCACGACGATCAGCGGTGCCACGACACCGAAGGACCCGATAAATGTGTGGCCGATCGCGGATTCGAGAACGAAGTACATCGCAGCGCCGGCAAGTGTCGTCCAAAGGCCGGCACGTCCGCTACGGAAGCCGGCGATGGGCTCGATCGTCAGGA
>JAYRKO010000058.1:0-9815 GCA_041905745.1 Tagaea sp.
TGCTGTCGCGCGTGGTGATGAGCAGCGGCCAGAGATACTGGTTCCAGCCGTAGATGAACTGGATCACGAACAGCGCCGCGATGGTCGTCACCGACAGCGGCAGCAGCGTGTCCTTGAAGAACTTGAAGGGTCCCGCACCGTCGATCTTCGACGCCTCGACCAGCTCGTTTGGCACCGTCATGAAGAACTGGCGGAACAGCAGGGTCGCGGTCGCGGACGCGATCAGCGGAATTGTCAACCCGGCGTAGGTGTCGAGCAGCTTCAGGTCGGCGACGATCTTGTAGGTCGGGTAGATGCGCACCTCGACGGGCAGCATCAGCGTGATGAAAATCAGCCAGAAAGCCGTCATGCGGAACGGAAACTGGAAGAACACGATCGCGTAGGCGGAGATCAGCGAAATCGAAATCTTGCCCAGCGACACGCACAGCGCCATGACGAGGCTGTTGAGCAGCATCGTGCCGACGGGCTCGCGCGTCGACGAATTCGTGCCGGAGAAGATGATGCGCTTGTAGTTCTCGATCATCTGGTCGCCCGGCAGGAGCGTCATCTGCCCGGTCTGCACGGAAGCGGCATCGTAGGTCGACGCAAGCAGCGCCAGATAGACCGGGAAGGCGACGATGCACACGCCCACGATCAGCACGAAGTGCGGCACGAAGCGGCTGAGGAAGGTCTGGCGCTCGACCATCAGTACTGGACCTTGCGTTCGACGAAGCGGAACTGGATCGCGGTCAGCGCGATGACGATCACCATCAGCACGACCGACTGCGCGGCCGAACCGCCGAGATCGGCGCCGAGCTTGCCGTCGTAATAGACCTTGAACACCATCGTGACCGTGTTGCCGGCGGGTCCGCCGCCGGTGACGGAATCGATGATGCCGAACGTGTCGAAGAACACGTAGACGATGTTGACCACGAGCAGGAAGAAGGCCGTGGGCGACAGCAGCGGGAAGACGATCGTCCAGAAGCGCCGCATGGGCCGCGCGCCGTCGATGGCGGCAGCCTCGATCACGCTCTTGGGGATCGCGGCAAGGCCGGCGAGGAAAAAGAGGAAATTGTAGGAGATCTGCTTCCACGTCGCGGCGAGCACCACGAGGATCATCGCATGGTTGCCGTTGAGGAGCGGGTTCCAGTCCACGCCCCAGCTGCGCAGCACCTTGGCCAGCATGCCGAGCGACGGCTGGAACATGAAAAGCCACAGAACGCCGGCGATGGCCGGCGCCACCGCATAGGGCCAGATCAGCATCGTCTTGTAGATTGCGGCGCCCTTGATCTGCTTGTCGGCCATCACCGCGAGCAGCAGGCCGCAGGCCAGCGACAGGAAGGCCACGAACATCGAGAAGATCGCGGTCGTACCCATCGTCCGGTAATATTCGGGGTTCGCGAACAGATCGCGATAGTTCTCGAACCAGACGAATTCGGTGGAAATGCCGAAGGCGTCCTGCAGCAGGAACGACTGCCAGACCGCCTGGCCGGCCGGAAAATAGAAGAACACGACGACGATCGCGAACTGCGGCAGCAGCAGCATGTAGGGCAGCAGCTTGCCGCCGAACATTACGCGTCGATCCATGCCCCGGACTCCGGTTTCAGGTGTTCAAAAACGAGAGCGGGCCGGGTCGCACCGACCCGGCCCGTCACGTCAAGTCCGCGTCAGCGGCCTGCGGTGCGCTCGAACTGGCGCAGCATCGTGTTGCCGCGGCTGACCGCCGCGTCGAGAGCCGCCTGCGCGGTCTTCTTGCCGGCGAGCGCGTCCTCGATCTCCTCGGCCCACACGTCGCGGATCTGGACGAGGTTGCCGAAGCGCAGCCCCTTCGAGTTTTCCGTCGGCGCCTTGTTGGTGAGTTCGAGCAGCGGCGTTTCGAGATACGGGTTCGTCTTGTAGAAGCCCGAATCCTTCACCTTGGCGTAGGCCGCCTTGGTGATCGGCAGGTAGCCGGAGTCGGTGTGGAGCTTCGCCTGACGGTCCGTGTCCGACAGGAAGGCGAAGAACTTGGCCACGCCCTTGTACTCGTTGGCCGACTTGCCGCCCATGACCCAAAGCGAGGCACCGCCCAGCGTCGAGTTCTGCGGCGCGCCCGGCGCATCGGGATAGTACGGCATGGCCGCGTTGGCCCAGTCGAACTTCGCGTTGGCCTTCACGTTGCCGTAGAAGCCCGACGACGTCAGCAGGATCGGGCATTCGCCCGACGTGAACGCGCCTTCGCCCGTGTTCGTGCGGCCGCCGTAGACGTACGTCTTGTCCTTGGCGAGCTCGGCCAGATTGGCGAGGTGCTTGACGTGCAGCGGCGAATTGATCTTCAGCTCGGTGTCGAAGCCGTCGATGCCGTTTGCCTTCGTGCCGATCGGGATGTTGTGCCACACCGAGAACTGCTCGATGTTGACCCACGTCACCCACGCGGTCGAGAAACCGCAATTCGGCGTGGCGGCAGCCTTCAGCTTCTTGGCGGCCTCGAACACTTCGGGCCACGTCTTGGGCGGCGCATCGGGGTTCAGGCCCGCCTTCTTGAAGGCATCCTTGTTGTACCACATCACCGTCGACGACGAGTTGAACGGGAAGGACAGCATCTCGCCCTTGACGGTCGAGTAGTAGCCCGTCACGGCCGGCAGATACGAGGCCGGGTCGAACTTCTCGCCGGCGTCCTTCATGACGTCGGCGACCGGCTTGATGGCGCCCTTGGCGGCCATCATCGTCGCGGTGCCGACTTCGAACACCTGCATGATGTGCGGCGCGTTGCCGGCACGGAACGCGGCGATGCCGGCGCTCATCGTGTCGGGATACGAGCCCTTGTAGGCCGCGACGACCTTGTAGTCCTTCTGCGAGGCGTTGAAATCCTCGGCGAGCTTGTTGACGACGTCGTTGTTGGCGCCCGTCATCGCATGCCACCACTGGATTTCAACCTGCGCGAAGGCAGGCGACGCGACGCTCAGCGCGGTCCCGGCGAGCAGGGCGCCGGCAAGCCGCGGGGTGAAAATACGACCGAGATTCATCGGGTTTCTTCCTCTCTGGTTTTTCGCGCGGCGTTCGGGAATTCCGCCGATGCCGCGTCGTTTAGGCTTCGCGCGTGTCCCGCGGGGGACAATCGTGTGAAGCTTTTATGACCAAGCTTTATCACGTCACCGTTTGCCGCCCAAGCCCTTCCGCGCACCCTTGGCACCAAAATCCGACCGCACGCGCGCGACCGCATCGCACCATGCTGCATACAATTTATCGTTCGCGGCGCGTTCGCCCTGCGGCTTGAACAGACGGTCGGCCTGACGGGCCCGCGCAACGTCTTCGATCGAACCAAAGATGCCGGCCCCCAGCCCCGCGAGTGCGGCGGCACCCCACGCGGTCGTCTCGGTCACGCGGGGCCGGTCCACCTCGAGGCCGAGCTGGTCGGCAAGGAACTGCATCACCCAGTCGTTCGCGACCATGCCGCCGTCCACGCGGATTGTGCTGAGCGTGGCGCGCGGGCCCATGTCGGCGCGCATGGCGCCCATAAGGTCGCGCGTCTGGTAGGCCGTCGATTCGAGTGCGGCGCGCACGATCTGTGGCAGGCCCGAGTCGCGCGTGAGGCCGAAGATCGCGCCGCGCGCGTCGGGATCCCACCACGGCGCACCGAGCCCGGTGAAGGCCGGCACGAGATAGACGCCGCCATTGTCGGGGATCGAGCGCGCGATCGCCTCGCTGTCGGCGGCCTTGGCGACGGCCTTGAGCCCGTCGCGCACCCACTGCACGACGGCACCGGAGATGAAGATCGATCCTTCGAGCGCGTAGGACGTCTTGCCCTTGAGGCGATAGGCGACCGTCGACAGCAGCCGGTTTTTCGAGCGCACGAACTTGGTGCCGGTATTGAGCAGCACGAAGCAGCCCGTGCCGTAAGTGCTCTTGACCATGCCGGGCGAGAAGCACGCCTGACCGACGCTTGCGGCCTGCTGGTCGCCGGCGATACCGCGGATGGCGATCGGACCACCGAACAGCGCCGGATCGCTCGCGCCGAAATCGGCGGCGCTGTCGCGCACGTCGGGCAGCAGCGAGGCCGGGATCGCGAACGCCTTCAGCAGGTCTTCGTCCCATTTCTGCCTGGCGATGTCGAAGATCATCGTGCGTGCGGCGTTGGTCGCGTCGGTCGCGTGGACCTTGCCGCCTGTCAGGCGCCACAGAAGGAATGTGTCGATCGTGCCGAAGGCGAGCCGGCCCGCTTTCGCGGCCGCGCGCGCGCCCTCGACGTTGTCGAGCAGCCACGCGATCTTCGAGCCCGAGAAATACGCGTCGAACAGCAGCCCGGTGCGCTTGCCCAGCTCCGCGTCGCCGACTTCCTTGCGCATGCGCCGGCACCAGTCGGCCGTGCGGCGGTCCTGCCAGACGAGCGCCTTGTGGATCGGCTTGCCGGTGGCGCGGTCCCACAGGACCGTCGTCTCGCGCTGGTTGGTGATGCCCAGTGCGGCGACGTCGCCGGCCGACAGCCGGGCATTCGCCAGCGCCCGGCGCACGACCGAAAGCGTGGCGGACCAGATTTCTTCGGCGTCGTGCTCGACCCAGCCGGGCTGGGGATAGTGCTGCTTGAGTTCGACCTGCGCCGAGGCGACGGGCACCCCGTCGGTTCCGAAGACGATGGCCCGCGTCGACGTCGTTCCCTGATCGATCGCGAGCAGATATTTGCCGGCCATAGGCGCGCCTCTCCCCTTCGGACATTCTTTGTTCGCCGGACAATCGCCCAAGCCGGCGGGCGGCGGCAAGCGGGACTTGCGCGACGGCCCGCTTCCGTGGCTCGCTTGGCGTCGTCATGCCCATCGATCTCGATATCTGGCTTGCCTTCGCGGCGGCCGCCGCCGTCCTCATCGCCATCCCCGGCCCGACGACGCTGGTCGTGCTCGGTCATACACTTGCAGGCGGTCGCGCGCTGGGCCTCGTCAGTCTTGCCGGTGTGGCCGCCGGCGACGTGTGCGCAATCGGCCTGTCCGTCCTCGGCTTCAGCGCGGTCCTGTCCGCCTCGGCTGCGGCGTTCGAGGCGTTGAAATGGGCGGGGGCCGCCTATCTCGTCTGGCTGGGTATCGGGTTGTGGCGAGCACCGGTTGCCGCCCTGTCGGCCGAGCCGGGGCGGCGCACGTCCGTCCGCGAGGCGATCTGGCGCAGCTTCGCGGTCACGCTGCTGAACCCCAAGGGCATTCTCTTCTTCGCGGCGTTCCTGCCGCAGTTTCTCGATCCCGGCCGACCGCTTTTCGGCCAGGTCGCGGTCCTGACGCTCACGTTCAATTTCCTCGCGACCGCGATCCAGGGCGGCTACGTGCTGGCGGCCGGTCGCGCGCGGCACGGCGTGGTAGGCGAGCGCGCGATGCGCCGGCTCAACCGCGCGGGCGGCGCGATGCTGGTCGGTGCTGGCCTGCTGACCGCGACGCTGAAGCGCGCCTAGAGCTTGCGCCAGTCGACGGCGGCCAGCCGCTCGTACTGGCCGATATCGTTGTAGATCTGCGCCGACACGCGCACCCACAGCCGCCCGTCGAACGCCATCACCGGGGCGCGCACGCGATGGCGCTCGAACAGCGCCGCATAGAGCGCCAGCCCCCGCGCCTCGTCCGCCGGCCCGTCGATGGGCAGCGCCACCGCCACCAGATGGCCCCGCATCGAAGCGGGTCCGGTCGTCGGCGTGCCGTAGGCAGCGGTCAGGATCGAGGCGGCGCGCGCGCAAAGCGCGTCGTTATGCGCGCGGATCGCCGACCAGCCGAAGCGTTGTCCGAACGCAAGCGCATCGGGCAGCGACAGCCATGCGCCGACGTCGCGCGTGCCGACCCAGTCGAACTCCGCCGCAAGTCCCTTGCCGTAGCCGTGCGAGATCGTGCCCGGATGGACGCGCGCGCGCCATTCCGGTGCCACCGACAGGAACGCGGCCCCTTTGCAGGCGAACAACCATTTGTGCGCGTTACCGACGTAGAAATCGGCGCCCAGCGCCGCAAGGTCGAGATCGATCTGGCCGGGCGCGTGCGCACCGTCGATCAGGATCGGCACGCCGCGTTCGCGCGCGAGCGCGACGAGGCGCGCGACCGGCAGGACCAATGCCGTCGGCGACGTGATGTGGTCGGCGACGATGAGGCGCGTACGCGGCGACAGCGCCTGCCCCACCGTCGCGAGCACCGCATCGTCGTCCACGCCCGAAGCGGGGATCGCCGCAATGCGCGGCACCGCACCCGTCGTCCGGCAGACATGTTCGATCGTGCGCGTGACCGCGCGATAGCCGTGCGACGTGAAGACGATCTCGTCGCCCGGCGAAAAATCGAGCGAACGCAGCACGGCATTGGCACCCTGTGTGGCGTTCTCGACCAGAACGAACCCTTCCGGATCGGCATTCACGAACGCCGCAAACGCCGTGCGCGCCGCAGCGACGGCTTCCGGCCACACGCCGCGCACGAAACCGGTCGTGTCGGCTTCCATTTTCCGGCGCCAGCCTTCGGCCGCGTCCATGACGGCGCGCGGCGTGGCGCCGAAGGACCCGTGATTGAGATGCGCGATCGCCGGATCGAGCAGGAATTCGCCGCGGCACGCGGCGCCGAACTCAGGCATTCGCGGGCGCCGCCAGGGCGTCTTCGACGGCCTTGCGCACTTCGGCCGACATCGGCTCGACGCGCGACGGCCAGGTGGCGCGCGGCAGACCGTCGCGACCGATCAGGTACTTGAAGAAGTTCCAGCGGGGAACGGTTCCCTCGCCCAGCTCGGCCGCAAGCCAGCGGTAGAAGGGGTGCGCCTTCGCGCCGACGACGACGTTCTTCTCGGCAAGCGGGAACGACACGTCGAACCCTTCGCAGAACTGCTTGATCTGCGCGTTCGTGCCGGGTTCCTGATTGCCGAAATCGTCGGACGGCACGCCAACGAGGACGAAGCCTTTCTCTCTGTACGCGCGCCACAGCGCTTCCAGCCCTTCGTATTGCGGCGTGTAACCGCAGAACGACGCCGTGTTGACGACCATCACCGGCCGGCCTGCGAATTCCGAAAGGCGCAGCGGCGATCCGTCGATGGCGGTGAATTCGAAATCGGACGCGCGCATGCCGGTCTTCCCCTTCGCGGCGGCGAGCGGGCCCGCCTGCGCCGCACCCGTCAGTCGCCCCATGTAATAGCCGCCCATCGCCGACGCGAACGCCGCAACCGCAAAGGCGCGTCGCGACACGCGCGCGAGGATGCCGTCGCCGAAATCAGCCATATCGTTCCTCCGTCCACGGATCGCCGCGCATGTGATAGCCGCGCACTTCCCAGAAGCCGGCGCGGTCCTCGGCCACGAACTCGATCCGGGTGAGCCACTTGGCGCTCTTCCACAGATAGAGCTTGGGCAGGATCAGGCGCACCGGCCCGCCGTGTTCGCGGCTGATCGGCTTGCCTTCCCATTCGTGCGCGAGAAGCACGTCTTCGCCCGCGAAATATTCGAGCGGCACGTTCGTCGTATAGCCGTCGTAGGAATGCTGGACGACGAAACGGGCTTCCGGTCGCGGCCGGACGATCTCGAGCAGCCGGCGTGTCGGCAGGCCGCGCCAGCGATTGTCGAAGCGCGACCACGCGGTCACGCAATGGATGTCCGACAGGAAGTCGGAGTGCGGCTCGCGGCCGAAATCGTCCCAATTCCACGCGACCGGGTTCTCGACGAGCCCGTCGACGGTAAGCCGCCAGTCCTTGGTCGTGACCGGCGGCTGGATGCCGATATCGAGCACGGGCCAGTTCTGCACCTGGCGCTGGCCCGGCGGCAGGCGCACGGCCGGGTCGGCGGCCGCCCCGGTCAGGAGGCGACTCTCGCCCGCCCATTTCCGCTTGGTTTCGACCAGCTTCTTCTTGAACTGGCCGAGAATTCCGTCTTCGGACATCGCGGATCCTTTCGGGGACCGATACGACGCCGACTATAGGACGGATCAGCGCTTTTGGGCAGACGCCCTCAGTGCGCCTTCAGGCTCGCGCGGATGCGCTCGACGGCCTGACGCGGTCCCTGCTGCTTCAGCACGTCCGCATCGCCGTAAACGAGCAGAACGAGGAGGTCGGCGCCGTCGACGACGGTCGCGACAGTGAATTGGACGTCGTCGCCGCCGTCTTCCGCCGTGCCCGACATGCCGTCGGCCGCGAAATCCGCCTCGTCCAGCTCGTTGTCGACGAACGCGCTGACGCGCGCCTTCGCGTTGGCGGCGGCGCCGGCCAGTCGCGTCGCGACGACGTAGATCGTCTCCTGCGGGTTGTTCGCCTCCAGCCGGTCGCCGGCCGTCTTCGCAGCCCACGGATCGGGCGTCCACGCGGCAAGCCGCGCGCCGGCAACGACGTTTTCGCCCGCATGCACGGGCAAAATGGCGAACGTCGCGGCGAACGAAAGCAGTGCGGCGAAGAAATGACGCTTGGCGAAAATCATGACGAACTCCGGTGTTGGACGGCCGTGGCGATTCTAGGCCTGCGGGCGCCGTCGCTTCAATCCCCGCTCTGACGCCAGAGGCGGCGGTACGGGCCCTCGACCGCGAGAAGTTCGGCATGCGAGCCGGTCTGGGCGAGGCGCCCTTCGGCCATGACGAAGATCCGGTCGTACGCGGATACCGAGGCGAGGTCGTGCGCGACGCTGACGATCGTACGGTCGCGGGCGACCCTCGAAAGCGTCGTCTGGATTTCCTTGCGCGTCAGCGTGTCGAGCGCGGACGTCGCCTCGTCGAGCAGCAGGATCGCAGGGTCGCGCACGATGGCGCGCGCGATGCCGATGCGCTGGCGCTGGCCTTGCGAAAGCGTGTCGCCGCGCTCGCCCACCAGCGTGTCGTAGCGTTGCGGCAGCGACATGACGAACCTGTGGATGCCGGCTCCCTTGGCCGCCGCGGCGATCTCGGCATCGCTCGCGTCCTGACGGCCGAGGCGGATGTTCTCGCGGATCGTCGTGCCGAACAGGACGGTGTCCTGGAACACCACACCCATCATTGCGCGCAGTCCGTCGCCGCGCAGCGTCGTAAAATCGGCGCCGTCGATGGTGATGCGCCCGGCCTGCGGCCGATGCAGGCCCAGAAGAAGCATCAGAAGCGTGCTCTTGCCCGATCCGCTTTCGCCCACGATCGCGACCCGCGAACCCGCCGGGATCGCCAGCGTCACGTCGCGCACGCCGCCATTGCCGTCGTCGTAGCCGAACGAGACGTTCTCGAACCGGATCTCGCCGCGGAAGGGGCCGGGCGCGGCCACGCCGGCCGCATCGGCCGGCGCCTCGGGCGCGGAGCGGAATTCGTCGATGTGCCGCAGCGCCGCCGCACCCGCGACCACATCGGGCATGAACTGCGCGACATGGACGGCGTTGTAACTCAGTTCCCAGAACACGGCCTCGAACGCGATGAACGTGCCGACGCTGATGTATTCCTGGAACGTGAGCACCGCGCCGATCCCGAAAACGACGAGATGCAGCACCAGCACGCCGATCGACGCCGAACGCTCGAGCAGCGCATCGAGGAATCGCACGCGGTGCGCCGCGCGGCGGACCTCGAGATTGCGATGCCGATACCAGAACCGCAGGCGCCGCTGCAGCGCGAAGGCACGTACCAGCTTCTGCGCGGCAATCCCCTCGCCCGCGGTCGCCAACGCATCGGCAAGGCGGCGCTTCAACTGGTAGCCGGCATCGACCGCGTGCGGAGCCACGAGCCGCGGCCCCAGCAGCGTCAGCGGGAAGATCGCCATCGAGACGACCGCCATCTCGGGCGACAGCCAGAACAGCAGCGCGACCGCACCCACCAGTTCCACGAACGGCAGCACGCCCCAATCGATGCCGTGCATCACGACCTCGTCGATCGTGTGAACGTCGTTCGACAGGCGCGACATGATGCGCCCCGACTGCGTCCGGTCGATGTAGCCGA
>JAYRKO010000672.1:0-1860 GCA_041905745.1 Tagaea sp.
ATGCGTCACGCGCTGGCTGCCGTCGCGTTCGCGATAGATGAAAAGTTCGAGGAAACATTCGGGCGCCTTGTAGCGCCACACTTCGGCCGGGCCGTCGCGCCGCACGAAGCCCGCTTCGCCGTAGCGCCGGACGACCGCCGTCCGGTCGAGCCCGATCAGCGCGCGCGCACCCGTTGCGGCCGGAACGGCGGCCGACTGCGGCTGGCCGTTCGCGGCCGATGGCGGCGGCCCGCCGGCAATGGGCGGCGGCACGGCTGCACCGGCTTCGGGCGCCGTCACCGGCGCGCCCGAACAGGCCGCAAGCAAGGAAACGGCGGCACCCGCAAACGCGAATGCCGCCGATTTCGCGACACGCATCGTACGCTCAGCCGCCGTCGTTGGAGTCCGACCTGACGAGCTTGCTCGTGTCGACCTGCACTTCGCCGGCGACCTGGCCGCCTTCTTCGATCTCGATCTTGCCGTAGCGCACGGTGCCGGTGACCTTGCCGGTCGAGCGGATCCACAGCTTCTGGCGCACGGTAAGCGTGCCTTCGAAGCTGCCGGCGATCTCGGCGTTCTCGATTTCCGCCATGCCCTTGAAGACGCCGTTCTCCGCGATCTCGATGAAGCGGCTGTCGGAGAGCGAGGCTTCCACGCGACCCTCGACGACGAGGCGTTCGCACGACGTGATCTGGCCCGAAAGCACGATCTCGCGCCCGACGATGAGCTTGCGCCCCTCGACCTGGTCGCTGGTCGCGCGGGCTGGCACGGCGGCGCGCGGCGCGTTGGGCGCAATGGGGCCGGCGACCGAACGCGCGAGCGCGCCGGGCGAGGGTGGCGTGGGGCGCGGGAACGGGCGCGGGGAAATCGCTTCGGCTTCCTCGCCGTGCGGGACGGCCGCCGGCTCGACCGCGTCGGCGGGCTTGTTGTCTTCGGCTTCGTCTTTCTTGCGACGGAACATGAAACCTTCGTCCTTCCTCAAGTGCCCTGCCCTGACGGGCGGTTGGCGGCGGCGCGCCGCCAGGATTCGACCAGATGCGTCGTCGCGGCGACGGCCACGACCGGGGCGGCAAGATTGACGAGCGGGACGGCCGACAAGGCGGCGAACGCCGCTCCCGCCAGCCACGCCTGCCCGCGCTGCGCGCGCCAGAGCCGTTTCGCGTCGGGCGAATCGAGCCGCCGCGCGGCAATCATGGTGACGTATTCGCGGGCCAGAAGAAAGCCGTTCGTCGCAAGGAAGACCGCGAGATTGAGGCCCGGCACGAGGTAGAGCGGCAGGACCAGCAGGTTCGCCGCGAGCGAGATCAGGACGAGGCCGAGGCTGCCGGCGATCTCGGCAAGCGCGCCGCGCTTCAGCGGCGGGGGCAGGCCCGGATAGTGGCGCGCCTCGACCGCGGCGGCGACGTCCTCCAGGAACAGGCCGACGAAGGCCGCGACGACGGCGGGGAACAGCACGAAGGAAAGGCCCGCCAGCGCCAGCCCGCCCAGCGCGCCGGCGCCGAAATCGAGCCACGTGTTCTCGAAAAAGTGCGTGTGGGTCAGCGTCCAGCCGAGCCCCGCCCAGACCAGCGCGAAGGCGCCAAGCGTCAGGGCAAGGCCCAGCGCCAGCGGCCGACGCAGGCGCGGGTCGCCCAGCTGGCCCAGTGCCAGAGTCAGTGCCCGCAGCACGCCCGTTTGCGAATCGGCGGTATCCATCGTCGGGAAGGAGGGAGCCAGAGCTTTATGGCATTGGCAAGGCATGTGTTTTTGCCGCGCCGATGGCGCTTGTGCGGCGCAACAGGGATGGCTATTTTCCGCGCCAATCGAAACTCCCCCCACCGGAGTCGGAATTTGACCAACGCCAGCTACGACGTGCTCGGCATCGGCAACGCCATTGTCGAT
>JAYRKO010000673.1:0-1856 GCA_041905745.1 Tagaea sp.
GGCGCCATGGGCCGCGCGGTGTCGCGCACGGCCGAACGCGTGGCCGCCGGCGACCCGCGCATCGCCGGGCTCGTGCGCGAGCAGAACGAGGCCGCGCGCCGGCGCGACCGCGCGCGCATCGACATCGACGGCGAGGAGAACCGCCCGGCGGCGCTGCGCGACCAGGCGCGACTGAAGCGCCTGCGCGCCGAACAGGACGCGCAGACCGCGCGCGTGCGCGCGCTCGACGGCGAGATCGAGAAGGCCGCCCCCGGCTACGAGCGGCTCGTCTCGCCGCGGCCGGTCGACCCGGCGACGATCCGGCGCGCGCTCAAGCCGCGCGAGGCGCTGCTCACCTTCGCGGTGGGACCGGAATCGGCCTTCGCGTTCCTCGTCGACGCGAACGGCGTGCGCGCGGCCAAGCTTTCGACCGACGAGGACCAGCTCGCCGAGCAGGTGAAGGCGCTGCGCCGCGCCTTCGAGATCCGCAACCGCACCGTCGAACCGTTCGACGCGAACCTCGCCCACACGCTCTATCGCACGCTGCTGGGTCCCTTCGAGGCGCAGTTGGGCGGGATCGACCGGCTCTACGTCGTCGCGAACGGCCCGCTGTCGAGCCTGCCTTTCGGCATCCTTGCGAGCGCGCCGCCGCCGGCCGCCGCCGCTTCGGGCGATTATTCGGGCGTGGCGTGGTTCGCGCGGCGCGTGGCGGTGTCGAACCCGCCTTCGGTGCGCGCGTTCCTCGAGTTGCGCGCCCTCGCCTCGCGCCCGTCGGCACCGCAGCCGCTGCTGGCGGTGGCCAATCCGGAATTCGACGGGGCGCCCGGCAACGGGCTGGGCGCGTTGGCGGCCGCGTGCCGCACCGAGGGGGCGGTGCCTTCCGCGATGATCCGCGCGCTGGCCCCGCTGCCCGAGACCGCCGACGAGGTGCGCCGCGTGGCCGCCACGCTGAAGGCCGACGGCAATTCGCTGCTGACCGGCGCGCAGGCGACGGCCGCGAACCTGCGCGCGCGCGCGCTCGACCAGTACCGCGTCCTCTACTTCGCCACGCACGGCCTGCTGCCGGGCGAGGTGCGCTGCCAGTCGCAGCCCGGGCTGGCGCTGACCGCCCCGCGCATCGACGCGGCCGACCCGGCCGACGACGGGCTGCTCGAAGCGGGCGAGATCGCCTCGCTGCGCCTCGACGCCGATCTCGTCGTGCTGTCCGCGTGCAACACGGCCGCCTCGGGCGACCGGCTGGGCGGGGAATCGCTGTCGGGCCTTGCCGAGGCGTTCTTCTTCGCAGGCGCCCGCAACCTGCTCGTCACGCACTGGCAGGTGCCGTCCGCGCAGACCGTGGCGCTGACCACGGGCCTGTTCGACCGGCTGGGCGGCGACATGCATCGCGGCATCGCGCCCGCGCTGCGCGATTCGCAGATGGCGCTGGCGGCCAACCCCGCGACCTCGCACCCGTTTTTCTGGGGTGCGTTCGTGCTGCAGGGCGACGGCGCGCCGGTGGCGGCGGCCGGCAACCCGGGGTAATATATAGTCCATGCGTCTCTCGCGGATCCTTGCGGTCGTCCTGGTGCTCGCCGCCCCCGCGGCGGCGGCGAACGAGCTTGTCGTGGTCGACGCCAAGGGCGTCGATCTGGCGCCCGGCGCCAAGGTCGACGGCACGAAGGTGCTGCAGCTCGGCGCCGGTGCCCGCGTGACGCTCGTCGCGGCCGACGGGCGCACGGTCAAGCTCAAGGGCCCCTACGAGGAAGCCCCCGCACCCGCCGCCGGCCAGGTGGCGAGCATGGGCGACGCGCTCAAGAACCTGATGAACCAGCGCGGCGCCGGCACGGCCCAGCTCGGTGTGGTGCGCGCCGCGGGCGACGCGCCCGAACTGCCCGAAC
>JAYRKO010000674.1:0-1856 GCA_041905745.1 Tagaea sp.
GTTCGCCGCGCCGACCTGAAGCGCACGCATCAGGCGGCCGGCGAGGATTGAGTCTTCCGGCGATGAAGCGCCCGCCGCTCGCATTGCGGCTCGTGCCGGCCGTCCTCGTTCTCGCGGGGGCGGCCGTTGCGTTCTGGAAGCGCGAAGCGTTCGCACCCGGTGCGCTCGAAGCGGGCATCGGGCTTGCCGGCGCTTGGATGGGGCCCGTCTTCGTCGCGGCGCACGTCTTCGCTTCGCTCGTCTCGGTGCCGCGCTGGGGCATGGCGATCGTCGCGGGCCTGCTGTTCGGCCTGTGGCCCGGCATCGCCTGGTCGCTGGCGGGGACGATGGCGGGCACGCTTGCGGCCTTCGGGCTCGCACGCTTCGTCAACTGGGGCGCTTTCGTGCCGCACGACCTGCCGCGCGTGGGGCCGTGGGTGGCGCGCGCGGAAGCGGGCGGCTGGCGCATCGTCGCCTTCGCGCGCCTGCTGCCGCTGCCGGGGGCTGCGGTCAATTACGGCTTCGGCCTGTCGGCGTTGACCGCGCGCGATTTCGCGATCGGCACGTTCGTCGGTTCGATCCCCGCGGCCGCCGTTTTCGCCAATCTGGGCGCCGCCGGCTGGACCGATCCTTCGGCCGCGCGCGTCGAACTCGTCGGCGCGGTGGCGCTGGGGCTGGCCTTGGTCGCGCTTTCGGCCTTCCTCGCGCGCAGGATGGGGCGCTCGTGAACGCGGCGGGTCTTCTGGGCGCGCTTGCGCACGCGATCGACGGGCCCGACGAGGGTCGCGTGACGCTCGCCGACCTCGTCGCGCGGCTGGAAGCGCGCGGCTATGGCATGCTGCTGTTCCTGTTCTCGGCCCCCAACCTCACGCCGGGGCCCAGCATCCCCGGTTTCTCGACCATCTTCGCGCTGCCGCTCGCGGTCGTGGCGTTGCAGATGGCGCTGGGCGTGCCGCATCCGAAGCTTCCGGCGTTCCTCGGTCGGCTGGGCATTGCGCGCGCCCGTGCGCGTTCGATCCTGTTGCAGGTCGAACGGCCGCTGGCTGCGGTCGAGCGGATGTTCCGCCAGCGCTGGCCGGCGCTCTGCGGCCGCACGGCGCAGCGCTGGATCGGCCTCGTCGCGCTCGTCGAAGCAGGGCTGCTCCTGCTCCCGCTGCCGGTCCTGCCGCTGGTGCCCTCGGTGGCGCTCATCGTGCTGTCGCTCGGGCTCGTCGCGCAGGACGGCCGCGCGGTGGCGCTTGGGCTCGGCCTGTGCGCGACGGCCGCCGGACTTTTCGCGGCGGCCCTCGTCCTGGGGGCGGCGGCGTTGGGCCTCGCATAGCGCGCCGCGGCGCTGTAGAATCGCGCCAATTCGGTATTCCCGAGTCGCGATGCGCATCCTTCACCACCTGCCGCTTTCCCCGTTCTGCCGCAAAGTGCGGATTGCGCTGGGCGAAAAGCGTCTCGAATTCGACACGAAGGTCGAGAAGACGTGGGAGCGCAGCCCGGCGTTCCTCGCGATGAATCCGGCCGGCACCGTGCCGGTGCTGGTGGAAAGCGACGGGACGACGATCTGTCATTCGCAGGCGATCTGCGAACATCTCGAACGCGAATACCCCGAGATCAACCTGATCGGCGAGACGCCGGCCGAACGCGCCGAGGTGCGCCGCATCGTCGCCTGGTTCGACGAGAAGTTCGCCCGCGAGGTGACCGACAATCTCTACCGCGAGAAGATGATGAAGCGCTTCCTCGCGACGGCGGAGCCCAACTCGCACGCGATCCGCGCCGGCTACCAGAACATCCGCTACCACCTCGACTACATCGGCTGGCTGGCCGAGCGGCGGAAGTTCCTTGCGGGCGAACGCTTCAGCCTTGCCGACATCGCGGCCGCTGCGCAC
>JAYRKO010000675.1:0-1854 GCA_041905745.1 Tagaea sp.
GCGCGCGACGGGGCGGCGACGTATCCGGCCGACGACGAGGCGCATGCCGGCCACGACATCATCTTCTACGACGGCTTCCCGACGGCGAGCCGGCGCGGCCGGATCGTGCCGGCCGAGTTCCTGCGGCCGGGCGAGAAGCCGGATGCGGACTATCCGCTGGTCCTCAGCACCGGACGGATGCTCGAACATTGGCACACGGGCGCGATGACGCGCCGCTCCGCAGCACTCGACGCGATCGAGCCGGACGCCGTCGCCTCGATGAACCCGCGCGAGATTGCCGAACGCGGCCTTGCCGCCGGCGGCGAGGTGCGCATCCAAACGCGCCACGGCGACGTGCGCGCCCGCCTGCGCGCCGATCCCGACGTGCCAGCGGGCATGGTGTACATGCCGTTCTGCTTCGTCGAAGCGCCGGCCAACGCGCTCACCAACGACGCGCTCGATCCGTTCGGCAAGATCCCGGAATTCAAGTTCACGGCCGCGCGCGTCGCGGCGGTCTGAGGACGCTGCGCGTCAGGCCGCGAGGCGGTGCGCCAGCCAATCCATCGTCCCGCCCGCGAAAAGTTCGTCGAGGACGGTGAAGTGGTTCGTACCGGCGATTTCGACCGCCTCGGCCGCCGCACCCGCGGCGCTGCGCGCCTTCGCGAAATCATGCGACTGCTGGCGGAAGCCGTGCGTCTCGTCCGCGCCCACGACGAGGCGGGCGGGGATTTCCGGGCGCTGCGCGGCAAGGCGCATCGGGCTTGCCGCCGCCGCCGTCGCGACGTCGAGGCCGATCGAGACGCCCACGCTCGTCGTCACCAGCGGCACAAGGTCGTAGACGCCGCTGACGCCGAGGATGCCGCGCACGCCCAGCGCCGGCCGTCCACGCAACGCGGCCAGTGCGGCGAGCTGCCCGCCGGCCGAATGGCCCGACAGCACGACGCGGGCCGGATCGAAGCCGAGTTCCGCGGCCCGGGCGCCCAGCATGGCAAGGGCAGCGCCGATCTGCGCTTCGATATGCGCGAGCGTCACGCCCGGCGCCAGATCGTAGCCCGGCATCGCCGCCGAATAGCCGTGCGCGAGCAGCGGCCCGGCGAGGAACGCGAAGATCTCCTTCTCCAGCGCCCGCCAGTAGCCGCCGTGGATGAAGACGACGAGCGGCGATCCGGGGGAACCCGCGAAGAAATCGACCCGTTCGCGCGGCGAGGCGCCGTAGGAAAGATCGAGATGCGCTGGCTTGGCGGCGCGCAGCGCGTCGCTCGCCGCCCGCATGCGCGCATAGATCGACTCGCGCTCGGGATGGCGCGCACGCAGCGCGTATTCGCTTTCCAGCCGCGGGTCGATGCCGTCAGGCGCCAAGATAGGCCTCCCGTACCGAAGGGTCGGCGCCGAGGTCGGCGCTGGTGCCGCGCACCGCGATCCGCCCGTCGTCGAGGACGGCACCCGCCGACGCGATCTTCAGCGCCATGCGCGCATTCTGCTCGGCGAGCAGCACCGTCAACCCGTCGCGCGCGAGACCCGCGATCGTGCGGAAGATGTCGCGCACGACGATCGGCGCCACGCCCATGCTGGGCTCGTCGAGCAGCAGCACGCGCGGGGCCGACATCAGCGCGCGCGCGATCGCGAGCATCTGCTGTTCGCCGCCCGACAGCGTCGAGGCGTCCTGCGCAAGACGCTCGGCAAGCCGCGGGAAGAGCGCCAGCACCTTTTCCCGGTCGCGCGCGATGGCGGCGCGATCGCCGCGCAGGTGGGCGCCGACGGCGAGATTTTCCGAAACGCTGAGACCGGCGAAGACGCGCCGGCCTTCGGGCACGAGCGCCAGCCCCGCCGACAGCCGCTCGTCCGGCCCCAGCCGCGCGACGTCGCGCCCGTCGA
>JAYRKO010000676.1:0-1851 GCA_041905745.1 Tagaea sp.
CCCGTCGTGCCGCGGCGGGGCGAACTTCTCGTCACGACGCGCGGCCGGCAGATCGCATCGCACTTCCTCGTGTCGGCGCGCTACCTCACCGCCAAACTCGATCCGGAAGCGACGAAGACGTCGGACGACCCGCTGCTGCGCATGGGCTACGGATTCACGCTCGAAACGACGCCGCACGGCCAGCACGTGATCGGCAATACGCGAACCTTCGTGGGCCACGACCGCAGCGTCTCGCGCGAGGGCTACGTCACGATCCTCGCGCAGGGGGCCAAGCGGGTCCCCGCGCTCGCCGCGCTGCGGATCTTGCGCAGTTTCGCCGGCCTGCGCCCTTTCGTGGCCGACAAGCGGCCGCTGATCGGGCGTTCGCGCCGACGGGAGAACGCGATCGTCGCCACGGGCCACGAAGGCGACGGCATCACGCTGGCGCCGCTCACCGCGAAGATCGTTTCGAGCCTGGCGTCCGGCCGGACGCCGCCCGTTCCGCTGGACGGGCTCGACCCGGACCGCTTCGCGCCGGCTGCCTGAAAAAGCCGCAATTATCTGGGAACATTGGCCATATCGCCGTCCGCTTGCCGCAATCGGGGAAGCGGGCGACAATTGTGGCAACGAACGACTCCCGGAGGTACGCGATGTCCGCCCTCGTCAACCCGGACGACATCCATCGCCGACGAGCCATGGACCAGCGCGAGTGCGATCTCGCGGTGCGCCGGCACGAGTTGTTCGTCCTCGGGCGCGCCGGCGGGCAGCGCGCCAACTTCGCCTATCGCAACCTCACCGGCCTCAATCTCGCCTGCAAGAACCTGTCGGAAGCCGACTTCACCGGCGCGATCATGGTCGAATGCGACCTTTCCGGCACGAACCTCCAGCGCGCGCTGCTGTTCTGCGCCAACCTGACCAAGGCGAAGCTCGTGCGCGCGAACCTGACGCGCGCGGACATGCGCGGCGCGGTGCTGAAAGGTGCGGATCTTACCGCCGCCGAGCTCTTCAACGCCGATCTTCGCGAAGGCGCGATCTACACGAAGCGCATGGCCAGCGACCTGCAGGGCGTGGCGGTCGATACCGACCCCAGCGACATGTCGCGTGCCAAGATGGTCAACGCGAACCTCACGCAGGCCAACATGGCCGGCGCCGTCGCGATGATGGTCGATTTCACCGACGCCATCCTCAAGGGCGCCAACCTCGCCAAGGCGAACCTGAAAAACGCGACGCTGGAAGGCGCCGATCTCGAGGGCGCGGATCTCTCGCGCGCCGATCTGCGCGGGGCGGTCCTGCGCAACGCCAATCTCTACGGCGCCACGATGATCGCGGCCGACCGCACGGGCTGCGACGAGACGGGTGCGCTCACCGACCTGCCGCGCGGCAAGCCGATGACGATGCTGCGCGAGTCCCTGCACACGCTCGTGCGCGACCACGGGACATGGATCGAAAGCGGCGGCGCGTCGGGGCACCTGCTCGATATTTCCGGTTTCGACCTGCGCGACGTCGAGTGGCCCGACCACGTTCTGCTGACGTCGATGAAGGCCAAGGACGCCTGCATCGCGCACGCAAAGTTCAACGGCGCGTGGCTGCAGGCGAGCCTGTTCGAGGGCGCCGACATGCGCGGGGCCGATTTCCGCAACGCCGACCTGCGCGGCGCCAATCTCAAGGGCGCCAATCTGGTGCGCGCCAATTTCGAGAGCTGCAACCTCGCCCCGATGGTCGTGCAGTCCGGCAAGTCGCTGACCACGCGCCTCGACGGCGCGCTCCTGCGCCATTCGCGTTTCCGTCGCTGCCAACTCGTGCAGACGTCGTTTCGCGCGGCGGACATGCGCTGGATTTCGCTCGCCGACTGCGACACGACGGGCGCCGATT
>JAYRKO010000677.1:0-1850 GCA_041905745.1 Tagaea sp.
GACGGGCGGACAGGCGAGCCGGGACCCGCGACTATGCGGCATCCCTATGCGCCATATGGATATCCCGGAAGGACCCCGCAAGTCCCCTTGGATGCGGCATTCCGGCCCGGTACGTTGTGTCGCATGACCCTCGAAATCGCCCGCATCTGCCGCTACCCCGTCAAGGGACTTTCTGCCGAAAATCTCGACCGCGTGCGCCTGTCGCCCGGCCTGGGCCTGCCCGACGACCGGCGCTTCGCCCTTGCCCACGGCTCGACCGCGTTCGACGTATCTGCGCCCGCGTGGATGCCCAAGCACAACTTCCTGATGCTGGCGAAGAACGAGCGGCTGGCGAAGCTGCACTCGAAATACGATTCCGCGACCGGCATCCTGACGATCGAGCGCGACGGCAAGCCGGTCGTACGCGCCGATCTCGGTAACCAGACCGGACGCATGCTGGTCGAGCAGTTCTTCTCGGCCTACATGGCCGGCGAAACGCGCGGCAACCCGAAGCTCGTCGAAGCGCCGGGCCACATGTTTTCCGACGTCGCGCGCAAGGTCGTCTCGATCATCGGGCTGGCGAGCATTGCCGACATCGAGCGCGTCGCGCGTGCGCCCGTCGACCCGATCCGCTTTCGCGCGAACGTCTATTTTTCCGGCGGGCGGCCGTGGGAGGAATTCGAGTGGGCGGCCGACCGCGAGATCCGCATCGGCGGCGTGCGGCTCAAGGTGGTCAAGCGGATTACGCGCTGCGCCGCGACGACCGTGAACCTGCAGACCGCCACGCGCGACATGAACGTGCCGCGCCTGCTGCAGGAAGGCTTCGGCCACATCGATTGCGGCATCTACGCCGAGGTGCTCGCCGAAGGCGAGATCGCGCTGGGCGACGCCATCGCGCCGGTCTAGGGCGACGCGGCGACCCGTCCGACCGCGACGGCAAGGCGGTCGATTTCTTCGGGCGTGTTCAGATAGCTGACCGAGGCGCGCACGATGCCGGCGAGCCCGCGCGCCGTCATGTCGAGCGGTGTGTAGGCGACGCCATTGGCGCCCACATTGATCCCGTGCTCGGCCGCCAGCCGCTGGCGCACCGTGTCGGCCGCAATACCCGCTACGTCGAAGGACACGAGGCCCGATTTCGGCCCGTCGCCCAGATCGCGCAGCATCACGCCCGGGATCGCCGCTAGTCGCGCGCGAACCTCGCCGGCAAGCGCGTCGATCCGCCGGCGGATGCGCGCGATGCCGATCGCGCGGGCAAGCGACAGCGCCGCACCCAGCCCCATCAGCAGCGCCACGGGCTGCTCGCCCGATTCGAACATGCGCGCGTCGGTGCGGATCGCCGGGGCCGCCGCCTTCCATTCCGCCGAGACGACGTTGTGGAACGGCACGGTCATCCGCGCGCGCATCGCGTCGCGCACATAGAGCAGCGCGGTGCCGCGCGGGGCCCGCAGGAACTTGCGCGCGGCCCCCTTCAGCACGTCGCAGCCGATCGCTTCGACCGAGACCGGCATCTGGCCCAGCGCCTGCCCGGCATCGACGAAATAGGGAACGCCGTGGCGGCGCGCGACGGCACCCACCGAAGCCGCATCGTTGACGAGGCCGCCATTGGCCGGCAGCCAGGTCAGCGAGACGAGCCGCACGCGCGCATCGATCATGCGGTCGAGCGCGTCGGCATCGACGCTGCCGTCGGGCCGGCAAGGGATCGTTTCGACGCTGGCGCCGGCACGTTCGGCCGCAAGACGCATGATCGTCAGGTTGCTGCCCCATTCCTGCCGGCCGACGAGGATCCGCTCGCCGGGGCGAAGGGCCGGCAGTGCTGCGAAGGCCATGCCCCAGCCGGTCGACCCGCTGGGAACGAACGCGATGTCGGCGGG
>JAYRKO010000059.1:0-9696 GCA_041905745.1 Tagaea sp.
CGCCACGATCGAGGTCGCGGGCGCGCCGCACGACTGCCTGCGCATCGTCTACGCCGACAACGACAAGCTTTTCGTGCCGGTCGAGAACATCGAGATGCTCTCGCGCTACGGCTCGGAAGAGGCGGGCGCGCAGCTCGACAAGCTGGGTGGTGCCGGCTGGCAGGCGCGCAAGGCGCGCGTCAAGAAGCGCGTGGCGGAAATCGCCGACCATCTCATCCGGCTTGCGGCCGAGCGCAAGACGAAGGAGGGCGAGCGCCTCGCCCCGCCCGAAGGCCTGTTCGACGAATTCTGCGCGCGCTTCCCCTTCGTCGAGACGGAAGATCAGGCGCGCGCGATCGGCGAAACGCTCGAGGACCTGTCGGCCGGCAAGCCGATGGACAGGCTCATCTGCGGCGACGTCGGCTTCGGCAAGACCGAGGTGGCGCTGCGCGCGGCGTTCGTCGCCGCCATGGCGGGCGTGCAGGTGGCGGTGGTGGTGCCCACCACGCTCCTCGCGCGCCAGCACTACCGCAATTTCCGCAACCGCTTCGAAGGTTTCCCCATCCGCGTGGCGCAGCTTTCGCGGCTCGTCTCGGCCAAGGATCAGGCGCAGGCGCGCGCGGACGCCGAGGCCGGCCGCGTCGAGATCGTCGTGGGCACGACCGCACTGCTCGCGAAGTCGATCAAGTTCAAGCAACTCGGCCTCGTCATCGTCGACGAGGAACAGCATTTCGGCGTCGCCCAGAAGGAACGCCTCAAGGAAATGCGCTCCGACGTCCACGTACTGACGCTTTCGGCCACGCCCATCCCGCGCACGCTGCAGATGGCGTTGGCCGGCGTGCGCGACCTGTCGCTGATCGCAAGCCCGCCGGTCGACCGGCTGGCGGTGCGCAGCTTCGTGCTGCCCTTCGATCCCGTCGTCATCCGCGAAGCGATCATGCGCGAGAAGTTCCGCGGCGGGCAGGTGTTCTACGTCGTCCCGCGCATCGAGGATCTGGGTACGGTGCGCGAGCGTCTCCAGCAGGTCGTGCCGGAGTGCAAGGTCGCCGTCGCGCACGGCCAGCTGCCGCCCGGCCAGATCGAGGACGTGATGGTCGGCTTCGTCGACGGCAGCTACGATATCCTGCTGTCGACCAACATCATCGAAAGCGGTCTCGACATCCCGTCGGCCAACACGATCATCATCCACCGCGCGGACATGTTCGGTCTCGCGCAGCTCTACCAGCTGCGCGGGCGCGTGGGCCGCGCGAAGCTGCGCGCCTACGCCTATTTCACCGTTCCGGGCGACCGCGTGCTGACGGCCGGCGCGCAGAAGCGCCTCGAAGTCATGCAGACGCTCGACAGCCTCGGCGCCGGCTTCCAGCTCGCTTCCTACGACCTCGACATCCGCGGGGCGGGCAATCTGCTGGGCGAGGAACAGTCCGGCCATATCCGCGAGGTGGGCGTCGAGCTCTACCAGCAGATGCTGGAGGACGCGGTGCGCGCCGCGCGCGTCGCGGGGCCGAAGACGGCGGAGGAGGAATGGGCGCCGCAGATCGGCATCGGCACGCCGGTCCTGATTCCCGAGACCTATGTCGAGGACCTGAACGTACGCCTCGGGCTCTATCGCCGCCTGTCGACGCTGGTCGAGCGCAGCGAGATCGACGCGTTCGCCGCCGAACTGGTCGACCGCTTCGGCAAGCTGCCGGCCGAGGTGCAGAACCTGCTCGACATCATCGAACTCAAGCGCCTGTGCAAGACGGCCGGCGTCGACAAGGTCGATGCGGGCCCGAAGGGGGCCGTCATCGGCTTCCGCAAGAACCGCTTCGCGCATCCCGACCGGCTCGTGCAGATGGTCTTCAAGCAGCCGACCGTGCTGAAGCTGCGGCCCGACCACAAGCTCGTCTATCTGCGGGCGTGGGACGATCCGGCCGACCGGCTCAAGGGCATGCGCAAATTTCTGGGCGAACTCGCCAAGCTCGCGGCTTGACGCACCGTCAGGTGCAGCGGCGCAACTCGTCCCCGAGCAGCGGGCGCGCGGTCAGCGCCGCGTGGCGCTCGCGCGCATCGGCGATCGCCGCATCCAGCGCCTTTTCGACCGGCCCGGTCAGAACGCGCTTGAAATTGCGCGTGACGAGCGTCGGATTTCGCGACGTGCTCTCGACGGGGCGAAGCGTCGGCAGTGCCGCCGTAAGGGCGGCTTCGATCCGCTGCTGCGCATCTGCAAGGCAGTCGAGATTGATCTGCGCGTGACGTTCCGCGTGCGCGACCAGCGCCGCGCGCCGGCAGGCGGCGTCCCGCGGCAGCAGGATGCGGTGGGATTCGATGCGCAGTTCCACCTCCGCGACCGATACGACGACGCAGGTGCGCAACGGCTGGTCGTTGCTCGTCAGGATCAGGCGGAGTTCGTAGTTGAATTCGGCCACCACGGCGGCGTTGATGCCGCCAAACCGTGCCGCGAGGAAGCGCCGGTCCGGCAGGCCCGCGACGGCCTTCGCGACGTCGTCGGCCGAGGCGGGATTGCGTTCGAGCGTCGCGCGCCTGGGATAGGCCTTCACCAGACGCGAGGCCGGCGTGGACGGGCAGGGCATCGCCTGCGCAAAGGCCCTCGCCGGCAGCCCGGCCGCGAGCAGCGACAGGACCGTCCGCCGGCCGATCATGCCGTGCATTTCCCCCAGTCGCGCGCGTAGGCTTCGTTGGTGTCCATCGCCGCATGCTTCATGTTCGCCGTCGCGAGCGCGCCGTCGAACGCATCGCCGATGGGTTTGGCGAGCATCTGCTTGTAGCGGTCGGCGGCCGCCTGCGGATCGAGATTGTCGCCCTCCAGCGGGGGAAGCTGCGGGACGAAGGCGGCGAGGACCTGTTCGATGCGCCGCTTGGCGTCGGCGATGCAGTCGAGATTGATCTTCACGTGCCGGTTCTCGTGCTCCAGCACGACCTCGCGCTTGCAAGTGGCGACCTGTGTGGCGTCGCGCGCGACGTAGACATGGTGCCGGGCGATGCGCAAATCGACCTCCACGCGCTGCGGCTTCACGCAGCTGCGCCGGCCGTCGCGTCGGCCGGCGAGGGTGATGAGCCAGTTCGCCTCGAAGTCCGCCGTCGTGAGGCCGGCGGGTTTGCGTCCGTGCCGGGTCAGCGTGCCGTGCGGGCCTGCGCGCACGGCGGAGATCGCCGCGAGATCGGCGATCGTACGCGAATAGTCGTATTGCGGCTGCGTGGCGATGGGTCGCACGACGACGGCGGCGGCAGAGGAAGGACAGATGTCGGCCTGCGCGCGCGTCGGTGCGGTACGCAAGGCCGCAAACGCGACAAGGCCGCCCAGAAAGCCGCGGCGCGCGAGGCAGGCGCAGCCCGGCACGTGGCTACTGCGCGGCCGCACTTTCGCGAACGCGCTGCAGGACTTGCGAGATGATTTCGGGAGGCTGCGCGCCGGAAACCATGAACTTGCGGTCGATGACGAAGCACGGGACCCCGTGGATCCCCATGCGCCGCGCAAACGCGTCTTCCTCGCGGATCAGCGCATCGTCCTCGTCCGACAGCAGGTAGGCGCGCACCGCCTGCGCATCGAGCCCGACTTCGCCGGCGACGGCGGCCAGCACGTCGATATCGCCCACGTCGCGCGTCTCGACGAAGTAGGCGACGAACAGCCGTTCGACCAGCGCATCCGGTGTGCCCGCGCGCGTGGCATAGCGGATCAGCCGGTGCGCGCGCACGGTGTTGGGCGTGCGCTGCATCTTCTCGAACGCGAAGGGGATGCCTTCCTCGAGGCCCGCGGCGATCACGTGCTTGTAACGATCGCCGCCGTCGTCCTCGCCGAACTTGGCGCGCAGATAATCGCGTCGCGACATGCCCTCGTCCGGCATCTCGGGATTGAGCTGGAACGGCCGCCAGCCGACCTCGATCGACCCCGCCGGCTCGGCCGCCAGCGCGCGCTCGAGCCGGCGCTTGCCGATGAAGCACCACGGACAGATCACGTCCGAGACGATGTCGATCCGGATCATCGGTCGTTTATAGCATCGGATGCATTGACGCGGTAGGACGCTCGCACAACAATAATTGCACAAACGTCCGACTGGACAACGAGTTGCCGGGAGATGCGTCCGTGGCCGCCAAGCGCAGCAAGAAGTCGCCGAAATCGATCTACGAAGCCGATCTGGAGAAGACGCGCGCCAACCACGAGCCGCTGACGCCGCTAGCCTTCCTGTTCCGCTCGGCGGCCGTCTATCCGCGCAAGGTCGCCGTCGTCCACGGACGGCGGCGCATCACCTATGCCCAGTTCGCCGCGCGCGTGCGCCGCTTCGCCGACGCGCTGGCGAAAAGCGGGATCCGGCCCGGCGACACGGTAGCCGTGATGGCCCCCAACATCCCGGCCATGCTGGAAGCGCACTATGCCGTGCCGCTCGCCGGGGCCGTCCTCAACGCGCTCAACTACCGGCTCGATGCGGCGACCATCGCCTTCATCATCGACCACGGCGAGGCGAAGGCGATCTTCGTCGACCGCGAATTCGCCGCGACGATCCAGGCCGCGCTGGCGCTGACCAAGCGCAAGCCGCTGATCGTCGATATCGACGATCCGGAATATCGCGGCGAGGGCCCGCGCCTGTCGGACATCGAATACGAGGCATTCCTCGAACGCGGCCGGCCCGACTGGGAAGGACGCTGGCCGACGGACGAGTGGCAGGCGATCTGCCTGCTCTACACCTCGGGCACGACCGGCAATCCGAAGGGCGTCGTCTACCACCATCGCGGCGCCTATCTGAACGCGCTGGGCAACGCGCTTGCCTTCGGCCTGCGGCCCGACAGCGTCTATCTGTGGACGCTGCCGATGTTCCACTGCTCGGGCTGGAGCTACACGTGGGCGGCAACGTCGGTCGGCGCCACGCATGTGTGCCTTCGCCGCGTCGATCCGGCGCTGATCTTCCCGTCGATCCGCGACAACGGCGTCACGCACATGTGCGGCGCACCCATCGTGCTCAATACACTCGCCCATGCGCCCGCCGACGTGAAGCTGACGCTTTCCCACCGGGTCGAGGTGATGACGGGCGGTGCCGCACCGCCCTCGGCCATCATCGAGACGATGGAAGGCCTGGGCTTTCGCGTGACGCACGCCTACGGCCTTACCGAAAGCTACGGCCCGGCCACGCTTTGCGAATGGCAGCCGGGCTGGCCCGACCTGCCGCTCGAAGAGCGCGCGCGGCTTATGGCCCGGCAGGGCGTGGGCTATCCCACGCTGGGCGCGCTCGCGGTGCTCGACGCGAAGGGCGCGCCCGTGCCCGCCGACGGGCGCACGCTCGGCGAGATCGCGCTGCGCGGCAACACGGTGATGAAGGGCTACCTCAAGAATCCGAAGGCGACGAAGAAGGCCTTCATGGGCGGCTGGTTTCGCACCGGCGATCTCGCCGTGCGCCATGCGGACGGCTATGTCGAGGTCAAGGACCGCTCCAAGGACATCATCATTTCCGGCGGCGAGAATATTTCTTCCCTTGAAGTGGAGGAGGCGCTCTACCGTCATCCCGCCGTCATGGAAGCCGCCGTCGTCGCGAAGCCCGACGAAAAATGGGGCGAGACGCCGTGCGCCTTCGTGACGCTTAAGCCGGGCACCGCGGGAATTTCGGGAGCGGAACTGATCGACTGGCTCAAGGGGCGCATCGCGCGGTACAAGGTGCCGCGCTTCGTCGTGTTCGGCGCGCTGCCGAAGACGTCGACGGGCAAGATCCAGAAATACGCGCTGCGCGCCCGCGCCAAGGAGATCGCGTGAACGGGATTTTCGACCTGACGGGCCGCGTGGCCCTCGTGACCGGTGCTTCTTCGGGGCTGGGCCGCCACATGGCGCTGACGCTCGCGCGCGCCGGCGCACGCGTGGCGCTGGCTGCCCGGCGCGTCGACAAGTTGGAGGCGTTGGCCAAGGAAATCGCCGAGTTCGACGGGCGCGCATTGCCCGTCGCGATGGACGTGACCGATGCGGCAAGTGTGACGCGCGCGATCGCGGAAGCCGAGACCGAACTGGGCGGGCTCGCGATCTGCGTCAACAACGCGGGCATCGCGCTCAAGGAAAACGTCGCCGACCCGGCCGACCCGGCATGGGACGAGACGATGGCGACCAACCTCGACGGCGCCAACCGCGTGGCGCGGGCCGCCGCTGCCGCGATGCGCGCGCACGGCAAGGGCGGTTCGATCGTCAACATCGCCTCGATCCTGGGGCTGCGCACGAGCGTGCGCGTGCCGGCCTATGCGGCCGCAAAGGCGGCGATCCTGAGCCTGACGCAGACGCTGGCCTTGGCCCACGCGAAGAGCGGCGTCCGCGTCAACGCGATCGCGCCCGGCTACATCGAAACGGACCTCAACCGCGCCTATCTCGCCACGCCCTCGGGCCAGAAGATGGTCGAGCGCGTGGCGCTCGGCCGCTTCGGGCAGCCCGGAGATCTCGACGGCGCGCTGCTGCTGCTGGCGTCCGATGCGGGCCGCTACATGACCGGCACCACGCTCGTGGTCGACGGCGGCCACACGCTCGCTTTCCTCTGATACGTCCCATCCGGAGCAGAACATGATCGTCGACGTGCGCACCTACACGGCCTTTCCGGGAAAGCTGCCCGGATATCTCGCCGAATACCCGGCCGACGCGTTCGAGGTGCAGAAGCGCCATCTCGGCAACCCGCTCGGCTACTACGTGACCGAAGTCGGCGTGGTGAACACGGTCATCCATCTGTGGGGCTACAAGGACATCGCCGACCGGCAGGTCCGCCGCGACGCGCTGCAGGCGGACCCCGCATGGCAGGCCTGGCAGGCGAAGGGGGCGGGACGTTTCGTCTCGCAGGCCAACCAGATATTCAAGCCGGCGCCGTTCTGGCCGGTCGCCGGCCAGCCTTCGGCACCCTACGGGTTGGTCGATTTCCGCCTCTACACCGCCTTCCACGGCAAGACGGCCGAGTTCGTGAAGATCTACCGCGAGAAGGGGCTCGACGTTCAGCTCAAGCATCTCGGCAACTGTCTGGGCTGGTACGTCTCGGACATCGGCGGGATCAATCAGGTGCTGCACCTGTGGGGCTACAAGGACGCCGCCGACCGCGCGCAGCGCCGCGCGGCGATGAACGCCGATCCGGCGTGGGGCGAATACCTGAAGGCCGCCACGTCGTGCCTGACGCGGATGGAAAACCAGCTGCTCGTCAACGCCCCGTTCTTCAAGCCCTGAGGGGACACCGATGGATTTCGCACTCTCTCCTGCGGCCGAACGCATGCGCAAGGCCGTACGCGCCTTCGTCGAACGCGAACTGATCCCGCTCGAAACGCACGACGTCAACTGGGGCGACGGCGAAAACGTGCGCCTCGACGTGCTCGCCAAGCTGCGCGCCAAGGCGAAGAAGGCGAAGCTCTGGTCTCTGCAGATGCCGAAGTCGCTGGGCGGCGGAGGGCTCGACCATGTGGGCATGGCTGCCTGCTACGAGGAAATGGGCCGCGCCCTGTTCGGACCGGTCGTCTTCAACAGTGCGGCCCCCGACGACGGCAACATGATGGTGCTGTCCAAAGTCGCCACGGCCGCGCAGAAGAAGAAGTGGCTCGAACCCATCGTCGACGGCCGCGTGCGTTCGGCCTTCGCGATGACCGAGCCGCATCCGGGCTCCGGTTCCGATCCCACGATGATGCTCACGACCGCCACGAAGAAGCGCGGCAAGTGGATCGTGAACGGCCGCAAGTGGTTCATCACCGGTGCGGGCGAGGCGAAGCACTTCATCCTGATCGCGCGCACGGCCGACGACGCACGCAAGGGTCTCAGCGCCTTCATGTTCCACGCCGACCAGCCGGGCTGGCGCATCGTGCGCCGCATCCCGATCATGGGACCGGAGGAGCACGGCGGCCACTGCGAGATCGTGTTCGAGGGGCTGGAGATCGACGATGCGGACCGGCTGATGGAGGTCGGCGACGGGCTGAAGCTGACGCAGATCCGCCTGGGGCCGGCGCGCCTCACGCACTGCATGCGCTGGCTCGGCATGGCAAAGCGCGCGATGGAAATCGCACTTCCCTATGTCGAGGCGCGCAAGAGCTTCGGCCACAAGCTGATCGACCACGAAGGCGTGCAGTGGCTTCTGGGCGAAGCGGCCATGCAGATCGAGATCGGCCGCCTGCTGACCATGCACGCGGCATGGAAGCTCGATCAGGGCGATTTCGCTCGCAAGGAAGTGTCGATGGCGAAGGTCGCCGTCGCCGACGTGCTGCACAAGGCGATCGACACGGCCATCCAGCTTCTCGGCGCGCGCGGCTACGCGAAGGACGAGCCGCTGGAATGGATGTACCGCTACGCGCGTCAGGCGCGGCTCGTGGACGGCGCCTCGGAAGTGCACAAGATGGTGCTCGCGAAGTTCCTCGCCAAGGAGCGCACGGAGTTCTGGAAGTGGGGCTGAGCGTCCAGACGCCGCCGCCCGCACTCGCCGGCTGGCTGATCGGCGCGCTGAAGGCCGAACAGGTCCAGATCGTCGCGTGGCGCAAGCTCTCCGGCGGCGCCATTCAGGAAAACTGGGCCTTCGATGCGAAGGTCCGCGGCGGACCCAAGGCCGGCCCTCTCGAAGCCGTGCTGCGCACCGATGCGCCCACGGGCGTGGCGGTCAGCCACGGTCGGGCCGAGGAATTCGCGATCCTGTCGGCCGCGCACGCGGCGGGCGTGCGCGTGCCCGAGCCGATCGGGCTCTGCGCCGATCCCGGCGTTCTTGGCAAACCGTTCTACGTGATGCGGCGCATCGACGGCGTGGCGCTCGGCCACATCCTCGTCAGCGACGCGAAATGGCCTGGCGATCGCGCCGATCTCGCGCGCACGCTGGGCCGCGAACTTGCGAAGATCCACACGGTCCGCCCGCCGCGCGCCGATCTTTCGTTCCTGCCCGTACCCGACAAGGCACCGGCCCTTGCCGCGATCGCTGATTACCGGGCGTGGCTCGACACGTACCGCCAGTCGCGGCCGGCGCTTGAACTCGGCCTGCGCTGGCTCGAACGCAACGCACCGCCCGCGGGCAGCATCGCGCTGTGCCATCGCGACTACAGGACCGGCAACTACATGGCCGACGCGCGCGGCCTGACCGGCGTGCTCGATTGGGAGTTCGCCGGCTGGAGCGATCCGGACGAAGACATCGGATGGTTCTGCGCGAAGTGCTGGCGCTTCGGGCAGATCGGCCGCGAAGCCGGCGGTATCGGCACGCGCACGGACTTCTACGCGGGCTATACCGAGATCGCGGGCCGCACGCCCGATCCCGCCCGCATCCGCTATTGGGAGATCATGGCCCATGCGCGCTGGGCGGTGATCGCGCTCCAGCAGGGCGAACGGTTCGTGGGCGGCGGGGAAGCCTCGCTCGACCTCGCGCTCACGGGGCGGCGCATCGCGGAACTCGAATACGAAATGCTGGCGCTTATCGACGCCGAGGCGCCCGCCGGCGCGTTGCCGGCCGGCCTGCCGACCGATCTTCCCGACGGGGCGGCACTGCTGGCGCTGTCGGCACAGATCTTCGCGCGGGAAATGCAGCCCGTACTGCCCGACGACCGGCGCCTGCAGGGCCTGATGCTGGCAAGCGCGCTGGCGACGGCGGGACGCAGCCTGCCGCCCACAGCGACAGCGTCGGGCGACCGGACGCTCGTCGACAAGATCCGGTCCGGAAAGTTCGATGCCGACGCCGGTTTCCACGGCGCCTTGCGCGAGGAAGCCCGCGCCCGAACGCGCGTCGCCAATCCGAAATATCCGTTCTAGGCGGCTACCAG
>JAYRKO010000678.1:0-1847 GCA_041905745.1 Tagaea sp.
CATGGTGAAGCTGCTGTTCCTGGGCGACATCGTCGGCCGCGCGGGGCGCGAGGCGGTGCATCGCCATCTACCGGACCTGCGCAAGAAGCTCGGCCTCGATTTCGTCGTCGCCAACGGCGAGAACGCGGCCGCGGGCTTCGGCATCACCGACAAGATCGCGGCCGAACTCTACGCCTCGGGCATCGACTGCATCACGACGGGCAACCATGTCTGGGACCAGCGCGAGCTGATGCTGACGATCGACCGCGATCCCAAGCTGCTGCGCCCGCTCAATTTCCCCAAGGCCACGCCCGGCAAGGGCAGCGGCGTCTACCGGCTGGCGAGCGGCCGCACGATCCTCGTCGCCAACGTGATGACGCGGCTGTTCATGGACCCGCTCGACGATCCGTTCGCGGGCGTGGAGGCGCTGCTGGCCCAGCACCGGCTCGGCCCGGGCGGTCATGCCGCGATCCTTCTCGACGTGCACGGCGAGGCGACGAGCGAGAAATACGCGCTCGGCCATTTCTGCGACGGGCGCGCCTCGCTCGTCGTGGGTTCGCACAGCCACGTGCCCACGGCCGACGCGCAGGTGCTGGCCGGCGGCACCGGCTACCAGACCGATGCGGGCATGTGCGGCGACTACGATTCCGTCATCGGCATGAAGAAGGAGCCGGCGGTCGCGCGCTTCGTGCGCAAGATGCCGGGCGAACGCCTGACGCCGGCGGAAGGCGAGGGGACGCTGTGCGCGATCTACGCCGAGATCGCCGACAACGGCCTCGCCACCCGCGTGGCGCCGGTGCGCGTCGGCGGGCGGCTCATTCGGGCGCTGCCGTAACCGGTTCGCGCATCGCGCCGATCGCGCGGTCGAAGCGCGCCAGTGCCGCCGCGATTTCGGCAGCGGCTTCGGGCGCGTCGAGGGCCGTCGAAAGATCGCTGCCCTGTCGGCCGAGCAGCGGCATGGTGCACGTCGCTTCTTCGACGATGCGCGCGTCGATGGTGCGCAGGACCTCGGCCAGCGCCGCGCGGCTGATCGCGCTGCGCGGCGAAGCGTGCAGCAACGCCACGGGGCGGCCGACCATCTCGCCGCTCGACACGATCCAGTCGAGTGCGTTCTTGAGCCCGCCGGGAATGCCGTGGGCGTATTCCGGACAGGCGATCAGCACACCGTCGCTGCCGGCGATCCGCGCGCGCAGGTCGCGTACGGGGGCGGGCGGCGGTTCCACATCGTCGTCGGCGTTGTAGATCGGCAGCGTGCCGAGCCCGTCATAGAGATCGACGTGCATGCCGGCCGGCGCCGCACGCGCGGCCGCACGCAGCAGTGCGGTGTTCGTCGAGCCCGCACGCAGGCTGCCGGAGATCGCCAAGACTCGCATCGTGCGGGACGTTAGCCGCGCGCGTGCGAGGCGTCATTCCCCACCTTTTGCGGAAACGGGAACAAACCGTGACTGGCGGCTAGGTTTGGTATAGATTTCGCGCTGAATCCCTTATATCTAGCCGATTCGACCGCATTCCGACGGGACGTCACAAGATGGCCGGCCATTCCCAGTTCAAGAACATCATGCACCGCAAAGGCAAGCAGGACGCCAAGCGGGGCAAGCTCTTCACCAAGATCATCCGCGAGATCACGGTCGCCGCGCGCACCGGCTCGCCCGACCCGGCCGCCAATCCGCGCCTGCGCGCCGCGGTGATCGCCGGGCGCAACGAGAACATGCCCAAGGACACGATCGACCGCGCGATCCGCCGCGGCTCGGGTCAGGAAGACGGCGTGGTCTACGAAGAAGTCCGCTACGAGGGCTACGGCCCCGGCGGCGTGGCGATCATCGTCGAGGCGATGACCGACAACAAGAACCGCACGGTTCCCGACATCC
>JAYRKO010000060.1:0-9685 GCA_041905745.1 Tagaea sp.
TTCGCGCGAGTGCTGCCAATCCCCTTGACGCTCTTGGGGGATAACCCTATTTCGCTGGCACTCGCCCGGGGCGAGTGCCAATCCATACGGGAGACACGCATCCATGAAGTTCAAACCCCTCCATGACCGCGTTCTGGTCCGCCGCGTCGAGGAAGAGTCGAAGACCGCGGGCGGCATCATCATTCCGGACACCGCCAAGGAAAAGCCGATGCAGGCCGTCGTGGTCGCCGTCGGCCCGGGTGCCCGCAACGAGAAGGGCGAGCTGATCGCCATGTCGGTCAAGGCCGGCGACCGCGTTCTGTTCGGCAAGTGGTCGGGCACGGAAGTGAAGATCGACGGCGAAGATCTCCTCATCATGAAGGAGAGCGACATTCTCGGCACGCTCGACGGCGTCGCCGCCCCGGCCAAGAAGGCCGCCTGAACAATCCGATCGAACGAAGGGAATTAGAACATGGCAGCCAAGGACGTTAAATTCGCCGGCGACGCGCGCGCGCGCATGCTGCGCGGCGTCGACATCCTCGCCGACGCGGTGAAGGTCACGCTGGGCCCCAAGGGCCGCAACGTCGTGATCGAGAAGTCGTTCGGCGCCCCGCGCATCACGAAGGACGGCGTCACCGTCGCCAAGGAAGTCGAGCTCGCCGACAAGTTCGAGAATATGGGCGCGCAGATGGTCCGCGAGGTCGCCTCGAAGACCAACGACGCGGCCGGCGACGGCACGACGACGGCGACCGTTCTCGCCCAGGCGATCGTTCGCGAGGGCGCGAAGTCGGTCGCGGCCGGCATGAACCCGATGGACCTCAAGCGCGGCATCGACATCGCCGTCGAGAAGGTCGTCGAGGATCTCAAGAAGCGCTCGAAGAAGATCACGACCGACGCCGAAGTCGCCCAGGTCGGTACCATCTCGGCCAACGGCGAGAAGGAAATCGGCGAGATGATCGCCAAGGCGATGCAGAAGGTCGGCAAGGAAGGCGTGATCACGGTCGAGGAGGCCAAGAGCCTCGAGACCGAACTCGACGTCGTCGAAGGCATGCAGTTCGACCGCGGCTATCTGTCGCCGTACTTCGTGACGAACGCCGACAAGATGACGGCCGAACTGGACGACGCCTACATCCTGATCCACGAGAAGAAGCTCGCGTCCCTGCAGCCGCTGCTGCCGGTGCTCGAGTCGGTCGTGCAGACGGGCAAGCCGCTGCTGATCGTGGCCGAGGAAGTCGAGGGCGAGGCGCTCGCCACGCTCGTCGTCAACAAGCTGCGCGGCGGCCTCAAGATCGCCGCCGTCAAGGCGCCGGGCTTCGGCGATCGCCGCAAGGCGATGCTCGAGGACATCGCGATCCTGACCGCTGGCCAGGTCATCTCGGAAGATCTCGGCATCAAGCTCGAGAACGTGTCGCTCGACATGCTCGGCAAGGCCAAGAAGGTCCGCATCGACAAGGACAACACCACCATCGTCGACGGCGCGGGCAAGAAGAAGGACATCGAGGCGCGCGTGGCGCAGATCAAGGCGCAGATCGAGGAGACCACCTCGGACTACGACCGCGAGAAGCTGCAGGAGCGTCTGGCCAAGCTCGCGGGCGGCGTCGCCGTCATCCGCGTGGGCGGTGCGACCGAGGTCGAGGTCAAGGAGCGCAAGGATCGCGTCGACGACGCGATGCACGCCACCAAGGCCGCGGTCGAGGAAGGCATCCTGCCGGGCGGCGGCACGGGCCTGCTCTATGCGACCCGCGCGCTCGACGGCATCAAGCTCGCCAACCACGACCAGCAGGTCGGCGTCGACATCGTTCGCAAGGCCCTGACGGCGCCCACGCGCCAGATCGCCGAGAACGCCGGCGCGGACGGCTCGCTGATCGTCGGCAAGCTGCTCGAGGGCAAGTCGGCCACGCAGGGCTTCAACGCCCAGACCGGCGAGTTCGTCGACATGGTCAAGGACGGCGTCATCGACCCCACGAAGGTCGTGCGCCTGGCGCTGCAGGATGCGGCTTCGGTCGCGGGCCTGCTCGTCACGACCGAGGCGATGATCGCCGAGGCGCCGAAGCCCGAAAAGGCGCCGGCGATGCCGGCCGGCGGCGGCATGGGCGACTACTAAGTCGTCCGTTCCCCGGAACCGAAGCGGAGGGGCCGCGGCGCAAGCCGCGGCCCTTTTTCTTTGCTCGGTTGCCGGCCGAACCCGTGGTAGCGTTTTTCCCGAATCGAGGCCGGCAAAGAACCGGCAAACGCCGGGAGAGAAACGATGTTAAAGATGTCCGCTGTCTGCACCGCGATTTTCGGGGCGTTTATGGCGACCACATGGATACCGGCGGCGGCCGCCGCCGATGCGACGCTGGCCGAGCGCGTGATGAAGCTCACGCGGTCGAGCAAATGGCAGCTGGTCGAGACCGTGCCGCTCGCGTTTCCCACGCACCACCCGCAGGGCATGGTGCGCATCGGCGATCGTTTCGTGATGTCGTCGGTCGAGATCGTCGAGCCCACGCAGCGCTATCCCGAACCGCGCGACGGGCTCGACCGCAGCGCCGGCAAGGGGCGCGGCCACCTGTTCGAGTTCGACATGCAGGGCCGGCTCCTGCGCCAGACGACGCTGGGCGAGGGCGACAGCTACCATCCGGGCGGCATCGACTACGACGGCAAGGACATCTGGGTGCCCGTGGCCGAATACCGGCCCGACAGCAAGGCGATCGTCTATCGCGTGGACGGCGCCACGCTGAAGGCGGTCGAGATGCTGCGCGCGAACGACCATATCGGCGGCGTCGTGCATGCGGCCGACAAGGGCGAACTGCATGCCGTGAGCTGGGGCTCGCGCCGCTTCCACAAATGGACGCTTGCCGGCGGGCCCAAGGCGACGCCGCCGCGCGCGAACCCGTCGCACTATATCGACTATCAGGATTGCCACTATCTGGGCGCCGGGCGGATGCTCTGCTCGGGCCTGAACGCCTACCGCATGCGGCCCGATGCGCCGCGCTTCGCGCTGGGCGGGATCGAGGTCGTCGATCTCGCCAGCGGCACGGCGATCCATCAGGTGCCGGTCCTGCAGTGGACCGACAAGGGCCTGCCGATGACGCAGAACCCGTTCTGGGCCGAATCGCGCGGTGCTGCCTTGCGCTTCTATTTCGTGCCCGAGGACGACACGTCGAAGATGTACGTCTACGACGTGACGCCCTAGGCCCGCGTCAGTCCGTCCGGCAGGTGCGGATGCCGAGGATCGTGTAGGCCGGGCAGAAGCGGAACAGCGCCGTCGCGATCGGCACGATGCCGATCAGCGCCCACGGCGTCTGCGGACCCCAGAAATAGAGCGACAGGATGAACGCGCCCGCGACCAGACGCAGGATGCGGTCGATGCCGCCGACATTCGCTTGCATGGAAATTTCCCCCTTACTTTAGAATAAGTGCATGTTCGCACGTTTTGCGGTGCCTGTCGCGGTCCGAAATCCGGACCGGCCGGGGCTGTGGACGCGCCCGCGCGGTACCTGTAGGTTCCGGGCCTTCCACGGACCCCGCCCATGCACGCCATCCTCGACGTCATCGTGCCGGTTTTCGGCATCATCCTGACGGGCTATCTGTCCGGGCGCATCAAGCTGCTCGGGCCCGACAGCTCGGAAGCGCTGAACAAGTTCTGCTACTGGTTCGCCCTTCCGCCCGTGCTGTTCCTCGGGCCTGCGCGCGTGCCGCTGGGGCAGGTGCTGAACCTGCCGTTCATCGCGACCTTCATGGGCGGCGTGGCCGTCACGTGGCTGGTGGCGCTGGCGGCCTCGCTGCTGTTCTTCCGCGACCGCCCGGCGGTGACGGCACTGGCGCTGCTGTCGGGCACGTTCGCGAACGTTGGCTACATGGGCGTGCCGCTGTTCCTTGCGGCCTTCGGGCCCGCGGGCGTGCTGCCGGCGGTCATCGCGACGGTGAGCTGCACGCTGCTGCTCGTGGGCACGACCGTCGTCATCGTCGAGGCCGACCTGTCGGGCCGCGGCGGGGCGACGAAGGCGGTGGCGAACGTCGCCAAGGGGCTCGCGAAAAGCCCGCTGGTCGTTGCACCCCTCGCGGGCCTTGCCTTCAACCTCTCGGGCCTGCCGATGCCCAAGGCGCTGTCGAACTACGGCGAACTGCTGGGTGCGGCCTCGGGCCCCGCCGCGCTGTTCGCGATCGGGCTGTTTTTGTCCACGCGCTCGCTCGCCACGCTCGTGGGCGGCCAGCGCAAGCTGGCGGAAGTGGGCTGGCTCGTGTGGGTGAAGCTCGTCGTCCATCCGCTGTCGACCTGGTGGCTCGCGGGCTTCTTCGGCCTCGACCCGTTCTGGACGGGGGCGGCCGTGATCCTTGCGGCACTGCCGACGGCGGCATTGTGCTTCGTGCTGGCCCAGCAGTACCGCCAGTTCGTCGAGCGCGCGTCGGCCACGATCCTCATCTCGACCGTGCTTTCCGCGCTGACGCTGTCGGCGGTCATGATCCTGTTTTCGGGGATCCGCCCGGGCTGAAGAAGTCGCGGGTCTTCGCCAGCGCCTCGGCGAGCCCCACGCGCTCGATCGTCACGCCCGGCGGGAAGGCCGCGGCGAGGCGCGAGGGAAAGCGCGAATCGAGCAGCACGAAAACGCCCGTGTCGTCGGCCCGGCGCACCAGCCGCCCGAAGGCCTGCTTGATGCGCAGGCGCACGATGCGGTCGTCGTACGCGCTTTTGCCGAAATGCGCGCGCCGCGCCTTGTGCAGGATGTCGGGTCGCGGCCACGGCACGCGGTCGAACACGATGAGGCGCAGCGACCGGCCCGGCACGTCCACGCCGTCGCGCACGGCGTCGGTGCCCAGCAGGCACGAATCCTCCTCGGCGCGGAAGATGTCGACGAGCGTGGAGACGTCGAGCCGGTCGACGTGCTGGGCGTAGAGCGGCAGGCCCGCGCGTTCCAGCGCCGATCCGATGCGCGCATGCACGGCCTTCAGCCGCCCGATGGCCGTGAACAGGCCAAGCCCGCCGCCCTTGGACGCGAGGAAGAATTCGCGATAGGCCGCCGCGACCCGGTCCGGCTCGTCGCGGCCGAGGTCGTTGACGACGAAGACGCGCGTGTTCTTCGCGTAGTCGAACGGCGAGGGGACCTGCGCGCGCGTCCATTGCGGCATGTGCGCGGCCCCCGTGCGCGCCGCGGCCGCCGCCCAGTCCGCCTCGACGTCGCCGGTCGCATCGGTGAGCGTGGCGGACGTGACCAGCACGCCGTGCGCGGGGCGCAGCACCGCGGCGGCGAACGGGATCGTCGGGTCGACCCAGCGCCGGTGCAGGCCCACGTCGACGTCGCGCCCGTCCATGCGTTCGAGCGCCATCCAGTCGACGAATTCCGGCGGCGTTTCGGCCGACAGCGATTTGAGCATCGCGCGCCAGCCGGCCAGTTCGTTGCCCGCGCGCCGCACGATGCCGCGCGCCACCGCCTCGATGCGCGAGCGCGTCGCGGTGTCGAGATCGGCCGCCTCGTCGTCGAGCCGCGCCACCAGCAGCTTGGCCAGCGCCACCATCGGCTCGGCAATGCGCGCGAGTGCGGCGTCGAGCCGGTCGGCCGCCTCGATCACGCCTTCGACCGGCGGGCGGCTGTCGGCTTCCAGCGAGTAGCCGTCGGCGGCGTCGGCGGCCGCGCGCGCCAGCACCTGCCGGCGCACGGCCGCGAGGAAGGCTTCGGCCGGGCCGTTGGTTTCGCCCGCCAACCGCTGCAGCCAGCCTTCGCCCGGCAGGGCGCGCGCCGCGGCGACGGCTTTCTCCAGCAGCGCCGGCCCGTCTTCGAGATCGGCGACGAGTTCGCCCGCGCGCGCCTTCAGGCCGCGCACGCGGCTGCGCGAGCCGCCTTCCGCGCCGACGATCCAGCGGCGCAGTTCGACGGTTTCCTGCCCCGTCAGCGCGCCGCCGAAGGCGGAATCGGCCGCATCGAACACGTGATGGCCTTCGTCGAACACGTAGCGCGTGGGAAGCGCGGCCTGCGCCGAGCCTGCGGAAAAATCGACGGCCGCCGCGCCCAAAGCCGCCTGCATCATGACGAGCGCGTGGTTGGCGATGACGATTTCCGCACGCCGTGCGCGGCGCACGGATTTTTCGATGGGGCAGCGCGCATAGTGCGGGCAGGCGGAGTAGATGCATTCGCCGCGCCGGTCGGCGAGGCCGCGCGTGCGCGCCTTGCCGACGAGATCGGGCATCCAGGCGGGGAAATCGCCGCCCACCATGTCGCCGTCGCGGCTGGCCGCCGCCCAGCGCGCCATCAGTCCCAGCGCCGTCGAATCCTGCGGGCGCGTGGCGACGAGGCGCACGGCGTCTTCGAGGTTGAGCAGGCAAAGATAGTTCTCGCGCCCCTTGCGGATGACGACCTTGCGCGCCTTCGTCGCCGGGTCCTCGTGCAGCCGGTCGAGTTCGCGGTCGATCTGGTGCTGCAGGTTCTTGGTGTAGGTCGAGATCCACACCGCCGCTTGGTTCTTCTCCGCCCACAGTGTGGCCGGCGCCAGATAGCCAAGCGTCTTGCCAACACCGGTGCCCGCTTCGGCGACGACAAGGCGCGGCACGTCTTCGGTCTCGCGCGGCACGAAGGCCTGCGAGGCGGCCGACGCGTAATCGGCCTGCTCGGGCCGCGCTTCGCTGTCGGCACCGAGCATGTCGGCAAGCCGGCGGCGCGCCTCGCCGGGATCGACGGGTTCGGAGCCCGGCGGCGGCTCGGGGGCCTGTTCGCTCCATTCCTCGATGCGCCGCCACGCTTCGAGACCCTGCACCGAGCGGTCGGACTGATAGGCGTCGGGCGAATCGCCGAGGGCCGCGAGCACGGCCTCGGCCCAGCGCCAGCCGCCGCGCGCCATCGCGCGTGCGGCACCGACGATGTCGGGATTGCGCGCGACCAACGGCTCGGCCAGTTCGGCGAGCAGCCGGCGCACGGCTTCGCGCATGGCCTGCGCTTCGGCAGCCAGTCCGTGCGGCACGTTTTGTCCGGTCGCTTCGGCCAAGCCGCGCGCGGTCGGCAGGCAGAAGCGCGCGGGCCGCACGAACGCGAAAAGTTCCAGCGCGTCGAAGCAGACGAGCCGGTCGAGCCCGAGGCGGCGCGCGGTCGCGGGCGCGTGGACGACGATGGGCGGCTCGGCCAGTGCGCGGCTGGCGGCCTCCGACAGGCGGATCTCGTCGATCTCGCCGTCGGCCGAAAGCCATGCGGCCTGCACGACGCCCGCGGCGACGACCGGCGCGTCGGGCACGCGCACGGCGGCGTTGCGCGGGTTTCCGGCGCGGAACGGCACAACGGTCGGAGACGGCGAATCGCCCATAGCCCATCATAGGGCGTCCGCGGGCGTTGACGCACCGGCGCGTGCGCCCTAGTTTCGCGGGCCGTTTTCAATCACCGGACACGTGACGCCATGACCGAGCAGCCCGCTTCCCTTTCGATCGCCCCGCCGACGCGCGCGGACGCGATGAAAGGCCGCGCCTGGCCGTTCGAGGAGGCGCGCAAGCTGCTCGCGCGCATCGGCGACAAGACGCCGGCCAAGGGCTACGTGCTGTTCGAGACGGGCTACGGCCCCTCCGGCCTGCCGCATATCGGCACGTTCGGCGAGGTCGCGCGCACGACGATGGTGCGCAAGGCCTTCGAGATGCTGTCGGACGTGCCGACCAAGCTCTTCGCGTTCTCCGACGACATGGACGGGCTGCGCAAGGTGCCCGACAACATCCCCAACGGCGAGATGCTGGCCAGGCATATCGGCCGGCCGCTGACGTCGGTGCCCGACCCGTTCGGCAAGTTCGACAGCTTCGGCGCGCACAACAACGCGATGCTGCGCGACTTCCTCGACCGCTTCGGTTTCGAATACGAATTCAAGTCCTCGACGCAGATGTACACGTCGGGCGCGTTCGACCAGACGCTGCTGGCGGTGCTGAAGAACTACGCCGCGATCCAGGCGATCATGCTGCCCACGCTGCGCGAAGAACGCCGCCAGACCTATTCGCCCTTCATGCCGGTCGACGCGAAGTCGGGCCGGGTGCTGCAGGTGCCGACGGTGGAGACGAAGCCGGACGCCGGCACGATCGTCTACCGCGACGAGGACGGCCATCTCGTCGAGACGCCGGTGACGGGCGGTCGCTGCAAGCTGCAATGGAAGATCGACTGGGCGATGCGCTGGACCGCGCTGTCGGTCGACTACGAGATGTCGGGCAAGGACCTGATCGATTCGGTCAAGCACTCGTCCAAGGTCGCGCGCGCCATCGGCGGCAAGCCGCCCGAAGGCTTCACCTACGAACTCTTCCTCGACGAGGCGGGCGAGAAGATCTCGAAGTCGCGCGGCAACGGGCTGACGATCGAGCAGTGGCTGACCTACGGCCCGCCGGAAAGCCTGTCGCTGTTCATGTACCAGCAGCCCAAGGCCGCCAAGCGCCTGCATTTCGACGTGATCCCGCGCCACGTGGACGACTATCTGTCGTTCGTCGAGCGCTATCCCGCGCAGAACACGCAGCAGCGCCTCGACAATCCGGTCTTCCACATCCACGGCGGCAAGCCGCCCGCACCCGAGGCGAACGGCCTGCCGTTCAACATCCTCTTGAACCTCGCGGGCGTGGCGAACTCGACCGATCCGGACGTGCTGTGGGGCTTCATCACGCGCTACGCGCCCAAGGCCTCGCCCGCCGCCAACCCGATGCTCGACCGCATGGTGCGCCACGCGATCGCGTATTTCCGCGACTATGTCGAACCCACGCGCTCGTTCCGCCGGCCGACGGACATGGAGACGGCGGCGCTGCGCGATCTCGACGAATGCCTGTCGAAGCTGTCGGCGGGCGCCAGCGCCGAAGACATCCAGAACGAGGTCTACGCGGTCGGCAAGCGCCACCCGTTCCCCGAACTGAAGGCGTGGTTCCAGGCGATGTACGAGACGATGTTCGGTGCGAGCCAAGGCCCGCGCATGGGTTCGTTCATCGCGCTTTACGGAATCGCACCCACGCGCGCGCTGATCGCGCGCGTGCTCGGCGGGGAACTGGCGAAAGCCTAGGGTCCGGCGGACCGCTGGCGGGCGAGCCTTACTGGCTCACCCACAGGATGCGGTGGCAGAACACGACGTCGGAAATGTCGAGCGTGCGCTCGCCGTGCGCGGCGTTGAGCGAGGTCAGCTCCAGCTTGCGCTGGCCCTTGCGGATGAGCTGCTTGGCCATCACCTCGCCGCCGGCCGTCTTGACGACGACGCGGTCGCCGCGGCGTAAGGACGCTTGCGGGGCGACGACGATCGTGTCGCCGTCGCGATAGACCGGCTCCATGCTGTCGCCGGAGACCATCAGCGCATAGGCGTGCGTGTCGGCCAGTTCGGGGAACAGCAGTTCGTCCCAGCCCGTGCCCGTCGGATAGCCGGCGTCGTCGAAGAAGCCTTTTTCGCCCGCCTGCGCGTAGCCGATGACCGGGATGCGGCGCATCGCACCGGCCGCACTCGGCACCGTGCCGATATAGCCCACGAACTCCGACATCGTGGCGCCGGTCGCCTCGAGGATCTTGGCGATGCTCTCGGTCGACGGCCAGCGCGGGCGGCCGTCGCGCGACACGCGCTTGGACTTGTTGAAGGTGGTCGGATCGAGCCCGGCGCGACGCGCGAGGCCCGAGGGGGAGAAGCCATGATCGCCAGCGAGCTGATCGATGGCCTGCCAAACATCGGCGTGACGGAGAATCATGTGTGAATTTTTGCTCAGGGTTCCGGGGTTTGCACTAGGTAAGTATACCAAAAAATGTTGATA
>JAYRKO010000679.1:0-1840 GCA_041905745.1 Tagaea sp.
CGGGAATCGACCATGCCGAGCGGGAGCAGCGCGTCGAGCACGCGCGAGAAGCCCCACGCCCATGCGGCGATGGCGCCGCCAAAGCCGGCGTCGAGCGTCCGGCGGCATTCGTCGGGATCGTCGGGACAGAAATCGCCGTCGTACCAGACTGCCGCGGCGTAACCCCGCTTCAGGATGTCGGCGATCGGCCAGCGTGTCGCGTGGACGCCGCGCGTCGCCTCCCCGGCACGGTTGCCGACGATGCCCCAGCCGGGCTCGGGGCGCATCCAGCCGGCGTCGAGCGGAATTTCCGGATCGGGATCGATCGACGCGTTGCCGGCGAAATTGAGGCCGACGACGAGGGGCGGCAAGACCCGGACGACGGGTGGCAGGTAGAGCGCGACGCGGACCGGGAGCGACAACGATCGTATGTTGACGCGGACCGACAGGTCGAAGCGTTGCGCGCCGGGCAATGTCGGCCATGCGCGGCGTCCGGCCACCCGGCATTCGACCGCCGTCGGGTGCGGGGCAGGACCATACATTGTCGATCCAAAGGCGGACCGCAGCTCCTCGCGGCGCCCGTCCCATTCCAGACGCGCCCCGGCGGCCGGATCGTCGGGCGAGGAAGGCGATGTTACAGATACCATCGATTTGGCCGCATTTTCCGGGGTCCCGCGATTGACAGCGCGCGCGGCGGCGGTCCAGATTCGCGCCATCCATCTTACCGATGCGCGCGCAACGCGCACGTCCTAAGAACGTCACGGGGGAGAACGAAGATGCGGATCAACAAATCGTACCCGGCGCTGTTCGCGCTGGCGCTGGCGGGCATGGCCTCGGCCGCGCAGGCGCAGGAACTGCGCTACATGTGCTATGCCGACGCGAACGAATGCGACGTCTCGCGCGAACTGCTCGACCGCTTCGAGAAGGCCAATCCGGGCATCAAGGTCGTCGTCGACAAGGTCGGCTTCAACGTCATCCGCGAGCAGCTCGAGACGCGTCTGGAAGCCGGCCAGGGTCCCGATATGGCGCGCGTGACCAATCTCGGCGGTCTCAACAAGTACTATCTCGACCTCCGCCCGATGGTCGACGCCAAGTACTGGGAAGACAATTTCGACCAGACGCTGAACTGGATGCGCGTGGGCGCGGCCGACAAGGGCATCTACGGCTTCCTCACCCAGCTCACGATCACCGGCCCCTTCGTCAACAAGACGATGTTCGCCGAAGCGGGCGTGGAAATGCCCAAGGCCGGCGCCACGTGGGACGACTGGGCGGCCGCGGTCAAGAAGGTGCAGGACAAGCTCGGCGTCTATTCGGGCATGGAAATGGACCGCACCGGCCACCGCTTCGCGGGCCCCGCGATGTCGTACGGCGCCAAGTATTTCGACGCGTCGGGCAAGCCCGCCGTCGTCGATGCCGGCTTCAAGGCGTTCTCCGAGCGCATGGTGAAGTGGCACAAGGACGGCATCATGAAGGAGATCTGGCCGAGCGCCTCGGGCGCGCGCTGGAAGAACGGCGCCGACCAGTTCATCAACAAGGACACGGTGATGCACGTCGCCGGGTCGTGGATGATCCAGCGCTATTCGGAAGTCATCGGCGACCGCTTCGACTGGGTCGCCATCCCGCAGCCCTGCGGCCCCGCGGGCTGTGCTGCGATGCCGGGCGGTGCGGCGATGGTCGGCTTCAAGCAGACCAAGAACCCCGCCGCCGTCGCCAAGGTCATGGCGTTCATGGCGTCGGAGCCGGTGCTGAAGGAGTATTACGAGCGCACGCTGCAGATCCCGGCGCACAAGGGCCTGGCGGCCAAGGGCCTCGACTACGGCAAGAACGTCTCGCCGCAGGCGATCGCGGCGCTGAAGGCGTT
>JAYRKO010000680.1:0-1836 GCA_041905745.1 Tagaea sp.
ATTCCAATCTCGACAGCGTTTCCTACCTGATGCGCGGGGACGGCCGTTTCGGCCTGTCGCGCGCGGGCATGGCGGTGTTCTGGGAGCTTTACTGCAACGACGCCGGCCAGCGCCGCAGCTTTGCGCTTTCGCCCGCCCGCGCGCCGGAGGCCTATCTGCACGGGCTCGTGCGGCCGTTCCTGCTGGCTGCCGGCCTCGATCCGCTGCGCGACGACAGCCGGCGCATGCGCGACGTCTTGCTGGGTGCGGGCATCGAAGCGGTCTATTCGGAATTCCCGCGCGCCAATCACGGATTCTGCCATCTGTCGTCGGTATCCTCGGCCGCGCGCGCCGCATTGGCGCAGGCGGCCGACCACCTGAAGCGCGCGCTCGCCGGGGACTGAGCGGACGCCGTCCCCGGCGAACGTCGCCCGTCAGACGAGCGAAGCGAGCGCGGCCTGGATGCGCCGTCCTTGCGCCTCGTCGATCATTTTGCCGAGCACCTTCAGGAAATGCGGGTGCCGCGCGCCCGAGTGGATGTACTGCCAGCGGTAGGCCGCAAGGAACGCGGCACCGACGGCCTTCGCGTCGGCTTCCGAAAGGGTACGGCCGCAGTTCGCGCGGAAATAGGCCGTGTCGGCCTTTGCCTGCGCCTGCAGGATGCCGTCGACCGCCGCGACCAGCCCGATGAAATCGTCGACGCCGCGGTCGCGCTCGGCGGGCGTCAGCGTCGCGTCGTGGCGCACGAATTCCAGCTCGTCGAGGATCGCGTGCTGGCTTTCCTCGCGCCAGTGGAACAGGAACACGTCCTTGAAAAGGCCGGACAGGTTGTCGTCCGGCTCGATGCTTTCGCGGTAGTGCAGTTGGGTGAACAGCTCGATGTGGAGCGTCAGCGCGAGCACGGCCCACGTGCGCGCGCCGAGCACCGCGTTGGCGACCGCGTCGGGGTCGACGTCGAAGCGGTAGCCGGGCGCCATCGCGGCGCCGATCATCTTCTCGATCCGGCGGAACAGCGCCTGATGCTTCAGTTCCTCGTCGGCGAAGCGCACGAGCGCTTCGAGCGCCGTCTGGTCGCCGAGCCAGTAGTCCTTGCTGAGTTCGAGCGTCTTGGCGGCGATATAGCGTTCGACGAGGCCGAAGATGTTGGCGTAGGTGCGGCCCTGGATCTGGCTGACGAAGCGGATTTCGTCCTTCGACAGCATCGCGAATCCGTCGGCGAGCGTCAGCCCGTCGGGCAGGTACTTGTTCGCGGTATCGAAGCGCCGGTTGCGGATCAGGTCGGCGTCGATGTCCCAGCGCACGCGCTTGGAGGCCTCGATGCAGCGCGCGTAGCGGTTGCTTTCGGGTGCGATTTCGACTGCGTTCATCTTTCAATTCTTTCTTCGGATCGGCACGCCGGAACCGCCGGCGGACGCGAGGCGCATCGGCGCCTCGCGGGCGGTTATGGTCGAATATTAGATTTTTCGTAAGGACTACAATCGTGGCGAGCGCATCGCGCCGCCGGCCGCGTCAGTCGTTGACCGCGCGCAGCGTGAGGACGCTTCGGCCGCTCGCCAATCCCGCGAGGACGACGGCTGCCGCCGTGCCGAGATGCCAGACCAGCGCTTCGGTCGACGTGTCGATGTGGTGATAAAGCTCGAGCCCGGCCGATGCCGCCGACGCGGCGGCGAGCACGCCCATCGCGAGCGTGCCGGCGGGTGCCAGCGGGGCGGCGCGCCGCAGCATCCACACGAGTGCGAGGGAAAGCGGCACGCTCGTCAGCACGATGAATTCGAGGCATTCGAAGCTGGTGCCGAACGCCGCAAGACCCATCTGCGAAATCTCGCGCGCGCATCCCGCACCCAGCATGGCAAGCCA
>JAYRKO010000061.1:0-9612 GCA_041905745.1 Tagaea sp.
CCGAATTGGTCGAACGCTCGGCCGCACCCGAGAAGGCCAAGCCCGAGGCGAAGAAGAAGCCCAAGCAGGCCAATCTCGATCTCGCCGTACAGGGCGAATACCAGGCGCCGTCGATCGAACTCCTCGCCAAGCCCAAGGTCGTGAAGGCCGCGGCGGTGGACGAGACGGCACTCGCCCAGAACGCGCGCCTGCTCGAAGGCGTGCTCGACGATTACGGCGTCAAGGGCCAGATCGTGAAGGTCCGCCCGGGTCCCGTCGTCACGCTCTACGAACTCGAACCCGCCCCCGGCACCAAGGCCGCGCGCGTGGTGGGCCTGTCGGACGACATCGCGCGCTCCATGTCGGCCATCGCCGTGCGCGTGGCCGTCGTGCCGGGGCGCAACGTCATCGGCATCGAGCTGCCCAACGCCGAACGCGAGACCGTGTTCCTGCGCGACCTGCTCGAACAGACGATCGAGGACAAGCAGGCGGGCCTCTCGCTCGTGCTGGGCCGCGACATCGGCGGCGGACCGATCATCGTCGACCTCGCGCGCATGCCCCACCTGCTGATCGCGGGCACCACCGGCTCGGGCAAGTCGGTCGCGATCAACACGATGATCCTGTCGCTGCTCTACCGGCTGACGCCGACCGAGTGCCGCTTCATCATGATCGACCCGAAGATGATCGAACTTTCGGTCTATGACGGGATCCCGCATCTCCTCTCGCCGGTCGTCACCGATCCGAAGAAGGCGGTCGTCGCGCTCAAGTGGGCCGTGCGCGAGATGGAAAACCGCTACCGCGCGATGTCGAAGCTCGGCGTGCGCAACATCGCGGGCTACAACCAGCGCCTCGCGGAAGCCAAGAAGGGCGGCGAGGTCCTGACGCGCAAGGTGCAGACCGGCTTCGACGAGGCGGGCAAGCCCATCTTCGAGGACCAGCCCCTCGACATGACGCCGCTGCCCTACATCGTCGTCGTCGTCGACGAAATGGCCGACCTGATGCTGGTCGCGGGCAAGGAAGTCGAATGGGCGGTCCAGCGCCTCGCGCAGATGGCGCGCGCGGCCGGCATCCACATCCTGATGGCCACGCAGCGCCCGTCGGTCGACGTCATCACCGGCACGATCAAGGCGAACTTCCCCACGCGCATCTCCTTCCAGGTGACGAGCAAGATCGACAGCCGCACGATCCTTGGCGAGCAGGGCGCCGAACAGCTCCTCGGCCAGGGCGACATGCTCTACATGGCCGGCGGCGGGCGCATCACGCGCGTGCACGGCCCGTTCGTCTCCGACCGCGAGGTCGAGCATGTGGTGAAGCACCTGAAGGCGCAGGGTACGCCGGCCTATGTCGAGGAAGTGACCGAGGACGACGAGGCGCTGGCCGCCATGGGCATGGGCGAGGGCGGCGAAGGCGGTTCGGGTTCGGGCGAGGGCAGCGGCGACCAGCTCTACGACCAGGCCGTGGCGCTCGTCGCGCGCGAGCGCAAATGCTCCACGAGCTTCATCCAGCGCCACCTGCAGATCGGCTACAACCGCGCGGCGCGCATCGTCGAGAAGATGGAAGCCGAAGGCGTGGTGGGTGCCGCCAACCATGTCGGCAAGCGCGAAGTGCTCGCCCCGAAGGGCGACTACGCGGGCTGACACCGGGCGAAAATCTGCGCTACCTTGGTAGGGTAACGGGGCGGCAGGGCCAACCTGCCGCCCGTGCCATTTCCGAGGAGACCGTCCCCGATGTCGTTTGCCCGCCGCACGGTTCTTGTCGCCGCTTTCGCCGCCGCCTTCGCGGGGCCTGCCGCTGCGCAAGGCTTCCCCAACAAGCCGATCCGCTTCGTCGTGCCGTTTCCGCCGGGCGGGTCGCTCGACGTTTCCGCCCGCGCGGTCGCCGACAAGATGACCGTGCTGCTGGGCCAGCCGGTCGTCGTGGAAAACCGCCCGGGTGCGGGCGGCAATGTGGGCGTGGACGTGGTCGCGAAGTCGGCGCCCGACGGGCACACGATCGTCATGGGCGCGCTCTCGACCCACGCGGTCAACCCGCATCTCTATTCCAAGATGCCCTTCGATCCGCTGAAGGACACGGTCGCGATCACGGCGGTGGGCGAGGTGCCCAACATCCTCGTCGTCGGCCCGTCGGTGAAGGCGGCGACGGTGGGCGAACTGGTCGCGCAGATCAAGGCGAACCCCAAGGGCTTCAACTACGGCTCGGGCGGCAACGGCAGCGGCGGGCATCTGGCCGGCGCGCTGTTCGCCGACCGCATCGGCGTGCCGATCGAGCACATCCCCTATCAGGGCGGCGCCCCGCAGCTGAATGCGCTCCTGTCGGGCGAGACGCAGTTCACCTTCGACAATCTCGCCAACGCCTATCCGCAGATCGAGGCGGGCAAGCTTCGTCCGCTCGCGGTGACGACGCCCAAGCGCAGCACGCAGGTGCCGAACGTTCCCACGATGGCCGAAGCGGGCTTCCCGGGCTTCGACATCTCCACCTGGTTCGGCATTTTCGCGCCGGCCGGCACGCCGGCCGACGTGGTGAAGAAGCTCGCCGATGCGGCGATCGCGGCGCTCAAGGATCCCGCGACGGTCGAGCGGCTTTCCAAGCTCGCGGTCGTGCCGGTGGGCAATACGCCGGCCGAGTTCGACGCGTTCGTGCGCGCCGAATACGCCAAGTACAAGGACATCGTGCGTATCTCCGGCGCGAAGGTCGACTGAGTGATCGCCCGCCTGCGGCAGCCCGGCGCGCTGGCGGGCCTTCTCTTCGCGATCCTGGGGGCCTGCGTCGTGGCGCTTGCCGGCAACTATCCGGCCGGCGACATGCGCCGCATGGGCCCGGGCTGGATGCCGGACGCGCTGGGCTGGACGCTGGTCGTGCTCGGCCTCGGCATTGCTGGGTTCGCCGTGTTCGCCCGCGCACGCGAGGAACTTCCCCAACGCGACACGCGGCCGCTCTTGTGCCTGCTCGCGGGTGTGGCAGCCTTCGCGCTGTTGCTGGAACGCGCGGGCCTCGTCGCGGCGATCTTCGCGTGCGTGGCGCTGGCGCGGCTGGCCGAGCGGCCCTATCGCGCGGGCGAGACGCTGGCGCTCGCCGCGTTCCTGTCGGCGCTGGGGGCGGGCATCTTCGTCTACGGGCTCGGCCTGCCGATCCCGCTCTTCGGTCGGTGACGGAGCTTTTCGATCCGCTGATCCTCGGCTTCGGCGTGGCACTCACGCCGGCGAACCTGTTCTGGTGCCTGCTCGGCGCGTTGCTGGGCACGCTCATCGGCGTGCTGCCGGGCATCGGGCCGGTCGCCACCATCGCGATGCTGCTGCCCATCACCTTCTCGCTGGCGCCGGTCTCGGCGCTCATCATGCTGGCGGGCATCTATTACGGCGCGCAGTACGGCGGCTCGACGACGGCGATCCTCGTCAACATGCCGGGCGAATCCTCGTCGGTCGTCACCTGCCTCGACGGGCACGCGATGGCGCGGCGCGGGCGCGCAGGCGCGGCGCTGGCGGTCGCGGCCCTCGCCTCGTTCCTCGCGGGCACGTTCGCCACGCTCGTCGTCGCGGTGGCGAGCCCCGCGATGGTGCGCTTCGCCCAGCTTTTCGGGGCGGCCGAATATTTCTCGCTGATGGTTTTCGGGCTGGTGGCCGCGATCGTGCTCGCGCACGGCTCGGTCGCCAAGGCCGTGGCGATGACGGTGCTGGGCCTCGTGCTCGGCCTCGTGGGCACGGACGTCAATTCGGGCACGCAGCGCTTCGTCTTCGGCATCCAGGAACTGTCCGACGGCATCGGCTTCGTGCCGCTGGCGATGGGCCTGTTCGCAATCGCCGAAATCGCGGTGCAACTCGAACGCCATTTCCTGCGCGGGTCGAGTGCGGCCATCGGCACGCTGTGGCCCACGCGCGCGGAAATGCGCGAGGCCGCACCCGCGGCAGCGCGCGGCACGCTGATCGGCTCGATCCTCGGCGTGCTGCCGGGCGGCGGCGCGCTGCTGTCGAGCTTCGCCGCCTACACGTTCGAGAAGAAGATCGCGCGCGATCCTTCGCGCTTCGGCAAGGGCGCCGTCGCGGGCGTGGCGGCACCCGAAGCCGCGAACAACGCGGGCGCGCAGACCTCGTTCATCCCGATGCTGGCACTGGGCATCCCGCCCAACGCGGTGATGGCGCTGATGATCGGGGCGATGGCCATCCACGGCATCGTGCCGGGCCCGCAGGTGATGGCGCGCGAGCCCGCGCTCTTCTGGGGCCTCATCGCCAGCATGTGGATCGGCAACCTGATGCTCGTCGTCATCAACCTGCCGCTGGTCGGGTTGTGGGTGGCGCTGCTGCGCGTGCCCTACCGCATCCTCTATCCCGCGATCCTCGTCTTCTGCTGCATCGGGGTCTACGGCCTCAACAACTCGGCCTTCGAGGTGCTGCTGACGCTGGGCTTCGGGGCGCTGGGCTATGCGTTCGTGAAGCTCGGCTGCGAGCCGGCGCCGCTGCTGCTGGGCTTCATCCTCGGCCCCATGATGGAAGAGAACCTGCGCCGCGCGATGCGCCTGTCGCGCGGCGACCCGGCGATCTTCGTCGAACGGCCGATCAGCCTCGCCCTGCTGCTGCTGGCGCTGGCGCTGCTCGTCGCCGTGCTGGCGCCGGCCGTGCGCAAGGCGCGCGAGACCGCTTTTTCCGAGTAAAAACAGGTAATTGTCCGATTTTTCCGGGCGACGGTCTTGCACGCTGCGCGGACCGCCCCCACATGCAGGGCCTCAAGGGTCCGGGCCCCTCTGGCGGCGCTGTTGCCGCGATGTCGGACTCCTACTGGCAAGTGGGAGACGACCGGCCATGGACGGATTTCTCTTCGAACAGTTTCTCGGCACGCCCGTGTGGATGTGGGCGACGTTCCTCGGGATCGTCGCGTTCCTGCTGGCGCTCGACCTCGGCGTGCTCAGCCGCGGGCGGCAGGAGATCGGCGTCGCCGAAAGCCTGAAGCTGTCGGGCTTCTATTTCGCACTGGCGATGGCGTTCGGCGGCTGGATCTGGCTCGAACGCGGTGCGGAATCGGGCATGGCGTACCTGACGGGCTTCTTCGTCGAATGGTCGCTGTCGCTCGACAACGTCTTCGCGATCTCGATGATCTTCACGTATTTCGCCGTGCCGCGGAAATACCAGCACCGCGTGCTGTTCTGGGGCATCGTGGGCGTCGTCGTCATGCGCGGCGTCATGATCGCGGCGGGTGCCGCACTCGTCGCGCAGTTCCAGTGGATCCTCTATTTCTTCGGCGCGTTCCTGTTCGCGACCGGCATCAAGATGCTGGTGATGGCGGACAAGGAAGGCGGCCTTGCCGACAATCCCGTGCTGCGCTTCCTCAAGAAGCGCATGCGCGTGACCGACGAACTCCACGGCGAGCGCTTTTTCGTGCGCCTTCCCGATCCCGCGACAGGCAAGATCGTCAGCTGGGCGACGCCGCTCTTCCTGTGCCTCGTGCTGGTCGAGGCGGTGGACCTGATCTTCGCGGTCGACTCGGTGCCCGCGATCTTCGCGATCACGACGGACCCGTTCCTCGTCTACACGTCGAACATCTTCGCGATCCTGGGCCTGCGCTCGCTCTATTTCGCGCTGGCCGCGATGATCCACCGCTTCCGCTATCTCAAATACGCGCTGGCCGCGATCCTGCTGCTCGTGGGCACCAAGATCTTCCTCGTCGGCTTCGGCGTGAAGATCCCGGCCGCGATCTCGCTGTCGGCGACGGCGGGGTTGATCGCCGCGGGCATCGCCTATTCGCTGTGGCGCACCCGCGGCGAATCGGAAGCTACGCCCGCTGCGGCGTCATCCGGTCGATGACCTTGAAGTGCTTGCGCGCCCGGCCGACGATTTCCCCGTCGGTCGGGTGATCGGCGTTTTCGACCGCGACGACGCGCTTGGCCAGTGCGGCCGCGTGCTTTTCCAGATGCTTCGTGAACGCGCCCTTGGCGTTGCCGGGCCCCATGACGAGGATTTCCTGCGCGTCTTTCAGTGCGTCGGCGATCGCGGCGAAGAACTTCGGGTCGTCGGCGGCGTGGCCCGCACCGATGCTGCCGGCCTTGTGGTGCATGTGCTCGCCGGCATGGGCCGAGTGGAGGACTTTCGATTCGAACGCATGGGCGTCGAAATGGAAGACCTTGGCGGCGGCGTGATCGAGCCAGACGACGGCATGGAAATGGTTCATGGCGGAGGGTTCCTTCGTTGGTATGCGGGGACGTTATCCCACGGCGCGAAACGGCGCGTATTGCGCTGGATCAAACCGGTTTGAAGCGGCCGGCCCGCCCGTGCTAGGGCTAGGAAATCCATGCGGAAATCCCCTGTCATCGGCGTCAGCGCCTGCCTCCAGCCGGGCCCGAGGGCCCTCCAGCACATCGTGCGCGTCCAGTACGTGGACGCCGTCCTCGACGGCATGGGCGGCGTGCCGCTGCTGCTGCCGGCCGTGGGCGAACGCCAGCAGGTCGATGCGGTGCTCGACCGACTCGACGGGCTGCTGCTGACCGGCAGCCCCTCGAACGTCGAGCCGCGCCATTACGCCGCCACCAGCCGGCCCGAAACGCTGCACGATCCCGCGCGCGACGCCACGACGCTGCCGCTGATCCGCGCGGCGATCGCGCGCGGCCTGCCGGTGCTCGCACTCTGCCGCGGGCATCAGGAACTGAACGTGGCGCTGGGCGGCAGCCTCCACCAGCATGTCGAGGAATTGCCCGGCCGCATCAACCATCAGGCACCCGCCGTGGGCACGATGGACGAGCGCTATGCGCAGCGCCATTGGGTGGAATTCGTGCCGGGCGGTTTCCTTGCGAAGATCGCGGGCGCGCCGAAGGCGTGGGTCAATTCGCTGCACAACCAGGCCGTCGACCGACTTGCCGACGGGCTCGTCGTCGAAGCCACGCACGAAGACGGCACGATCGAGGCGGTGCGCTGGACGAAGGGGCCCGGCTTCGCGCTGGGCCTGCAATGGCACCCCGAATGGCACGTGCGCACGGATGGCGTGTCGCAGGCGATCTTCCGCGCGTTCGGCGAGGCGGTCGCAGCCTACGCGGCATGAGCGCCGCCTTCGTCTCGCTGCCCGAAACGCTGGCCGAAAGCCGCGTCGTCGCGGGCCATGGCGGCCGGCCGATCCGGCTCTATCGCTGGCGCGGCGGCCGCGCGGGCGGGCCCGCCCTGCTGTGGGGGCACGCCAACGGCTTCGCGGCCGGCAGCTATGCCACGCTGTTCGCGGCCCTCGCCGCCGATCTCGACATCTTCGCGTTCGATGCCGCCGGTCACGGCGGTTCCGCGCAGCCCGATGCGGGCGCCGATCTTGCGGCGTTCTGCGCGCCCGACGCGCTGGCCGACGACGCGTTCGCCGTCGCAAACGCCGTGCGCGACTGGGCGGGGCGGGCGTTCGTCTATGGCGCCCACTCGCTGTGCGGCGCGGCGATGCTGCGCCTTGCGGTCGCCGACGCCGCGCGCTTCGCGTCGCTTTCCTTGCGCGGGCTAGCGCTGTTCGAGCCGCCGTCCTTTCCGCCCGAAGGCCATCGGCTGCACGCCGCGGCCGAGGCGAACTCGGTCAAACGCATCGCGCGCACCAGCGTGCGGCGCGCGCAATTCGCGGGCGGGCCGGCGGAACTTGCCGCCTATCTCACGGGGCGCGAGATCTTCAAGGGCTTCCGGCCCGACCAGATCGACGCGCATGCGCGCGCCACGCTGATGCCCGTCGGCGATACATGGATGCTCGCCTGCACGCCGGCGGTCGAAACCGCGATCTTCCGCGCCTTCCGCGGGCCGGTGCTGTTCCCGCGGCTCGACCGCATCCCGCGCGCACTGCCGGTGCGTCTCGTTGCGGGCGACCTCGCGATGGCGGAAGCGGAAGGGGCGAGCGTCACCGCGATGATGCCCGACGTCGCCGCGAAGATCGGACATGCGAAGTTGACCGAATTTCCGGGGGCCACCCACATGATGGTGTTCGAACGCGAGGCCGAAAGTGCGGCCGTGCTGAAGGCCTTCGCGGCCGACCCCGAATCGCGCTAGACCGGACGCCATGACCGACGCCCCCATCCCCCCGTACACCGACGATGCGGCCCTGCCCAAGGCGCCGCGCGGCACGCTGCGCCTCGTCACGTGGAACATCAATTCGGTGCGCCTGCGCCTGCCGCTGATCGAAAAGCTCGTCGGCGCGGCGCGGCCCGACGTGCTGTGCCTGCAGGAAACCAAGTGCCCGGACGAGGCGTTCCCCGCCGACGCGCTGAAGGCGATGGGTTTCGCGCATCAGGCCTTCCACGGCATGAAAAGCTACAACGGCGTCGCGGTCCTTTCGCGCGTGCCGCTGGCCGATCATTCGCCGCACCACCATTGCGGGCTGCAGGACTGCCGGCACCTGCGCGTCGAGCTTCCCGGCGGGATCGAGCTCAACGACGTGTACATCCCCGCGGGCGGCGACGTGCCCGACCCGGCGGCGAACCCGAAATTCAAGCACAAGCTCGACTTCGTCGCCTCGCAGGCGGCGTTGTGGAAGAAGCGCAAGGGCGGCAGGCCCGCGATCCTCGTGGGCGATCTCAACATTGCGCCCTTCGAGACCGACGTGTGGAGCCACAAGCAGCTCCTCGACGTCGTCAGCCACACGCCGGTCGAGGTCGAGGGCCTGACCAAGATGCGCGAGGCGCACGGCTGGGTCGACGTCGCGCGGGCGCGCTACCCGGAGCCGCAGCGGCTCTATACGTGGTGGAGCTATCGCAATTCCGACTGGCGCAAGTCCGACCGCGGCCGGCGTCTCGACCATATCTGGGTGACGCCCGATCTCGCACCCAAGGTGAAGGGCTTCCACATCCTGCGCGGCGCGCGCGACTGGACGCAGCCTTCCGACCACGTGCCCGTGGCGGCGGACCTGGCGCTTTAGGTCCGTCCACCCGCTAGCGCGAAGCTTCGCTTTTCATTTTCCACGCGAGAACTTCAAGTCGGTCTGCGCCGAAGAAGAGCTCGCCTTTCCAGACGAACGTTGGCGTACCGAAGACACCGCTTGCATAGGCTTCCACAGTCCGCTTCGTCAGCGCCTCGTGCACGCCGGGGTCACTGGCTTGATCCAGCACCGCACGATCGCCACCGGCGCGATCGATCGCGTCGCGCAGGACGCCGGGATCGGCAATGTCCTTCAGCTCGTGCCAAAGCGCGTCGAAGATTGCGTCCCGGAAGAGCACCTCGGCACGACCCGAAAGTAGCGACGCGACGCAGAGCGCCGGTACCTGATTGGGCCGCGCCGGCCATTTCCATGAAGGTCTGTACGGCGCACCGTAGAAGGCCGCCATGCGGCGGATATCCGCCATCAGATGGGCGCGCTTGGGCGCGATCAGCGTATCGACATAGGCGGCCCACGGTTCGCGGCCCGCCTGCAGGTTTAGGATGACGTCGATGAAAATTGGATGGCCGACCCATTCAACGTCATCGGCGAATCCCAGATCGGCGTGACGGATTCTGTGGCTGGCAAAATAGGCGTACGGCGACCTGAAATCGTAATAGGTATCGATCCGTTCCGTCATGGCGCGCCTGCTCAACCCTTCGCGGCGACGGCCTGGCGGAGCTGCTGGTTGGTGTTGACGATGCGCCGTGCCAGTTCGCGCATGATCTCGACCGCCATCGACGGGAATTCGTTGATGAGGCCCATGAAGTCGTTCTTCTCGATCTT
>JAYRKO010000681.1:0-1831 GCA_041905745.1 Tagaea sp.
GTGGGTGCGACCGACAAGGACCGCTACCGCGCGCTCGAACGCGACCTGCAGGGCGTGGGCCGGCGGCTCGTCATCTGCGGGCTGCACGTGCATGTCGGCATCGAGGACGACGAGCTGCGCATCGACCTGATGAACCAGGTCAGCTATTTCCTGCCGCACCTGCTGGCGCTGTCGACGTCCTCGCCCTTCTGGCAGGGGGAGGATTCGGGCCTTGCCAGCTATCGCGTGGCGATCTTCAACGAACTGCCGCGCACCGGCCCGCCCGACCATTTCGAAAGCTACGGCGAATATCGCCGCCAGCTCGACCGGCTGGTGAAGGCGGGGCTGATCGAGGATGCGTCGAAGCTGTGGTGGGACGTGCGGCCGTCGGCGCGCTTCCCCACGCTCGAGATGCGCATCACCGACATGTGCCCCTATCTCGATGACGCGATCGCCATCGCGGCCCTCTACCAGTGCATCCTTTCGATGCTGTGGCGGCTCAAGCGGCAGAACCAGCGCTGGCGCATCTATCCGGACATGCTGGTGAAGGAAAACCGCTGGCGCGCGCAGCGCTACGGCTTCGACAGCGGGCTCGTCGATTTCGGCAAGGGCGAGATCGTGGGCTATGCCGACCTGCTCGACGAACTGATCGAACTGGTGCGGCCCGACGCCGAGCGGTTGGGCTGCACGGCCGAAGTGGCCGATACGCGCCGGATCCTCGCGCGCGGCACGTCGGCCCACCGCCAGCGGGCGGCCTACGCCAAGGCGCTGGCGGCCGGGGCCGAGCCGACCGAAGCCCTGCGGGCGGTCGTCGACGGGCTGGCGGCCGAGACGGTCGAGGGTTTGTAGGGCCGGCCCGACCGGCCTATATTTCGGGGCATCCGCATTCCGGAGGACGACATGGCCGGCGACATCGACGAGAAGACCCGCACCGAACTGGAGGCCGCCGCGTTCCGGCGGCTGGTCGCGCATCTGCGCGAGCGCACCGACGTGCAGAACATCGACCTCATGAATCTCGCCGGTTTCTGCCGCAATTGCCTGTCGAAATGGTATCTCGCCGCGGCGAAGGACAAGGGTCTCGACGTCACCGATCCGCAGGCGCGCGAGATCGTCTACGGCATGCCCTACGACGAGTGGAAGGCGAAGTACCAGACGCAAGCCAACGCCGAGCAGAAGGCGAAATTCGCCGTCTCCCACAAGCATTAGTCCCGTTTTGCACCTTATCCACAGCGCCTTGCGATTTCGTCTGGCGGGTGGGCGCCTGCGCGGCTAGCTTCGCGAACTTCATTCGATCCAGCGCGGAGACGGCATCATGGCGGACGGCGGCGATACGGGCGGCATTGCGGCGGCGAAACTCAAATCGTTCGTCGAACGCATCGAGCGCCTGGAAACCGAGAAAGCCGATCTCGCCGCCGACATCCGCGAGGTCTATGCAGAGGCCAAGGGCAACGGCTTCGACACCAAGATCATGCGTCAGGTGATCAAGCTGCGCAAAATGGAAGAGCCCGACCGCAAGGAGCAGGACGAGCTCCTCGATCTCTACCGCGCGGCGCTGGAAGTCTAGTTCAGGGCTTCTTCGACAGTTCCGACAGGCGCGACTGCATCGCTTCGAGCTGCTTGCGCAGCTCGTCGAGCGATTCTCCGCCTTGCTCGGCTGCGGCGGCGGGTTCGCTCGTGGCGGGCTTGGCGCCTTCGAAGCCGAAGGGGGCCCACATCTTCATGGCGTTCTGCAGCATCGCCATGTTCTGCTTGCCGATCTCCTCCATCGTGCCCATGGGGGCGCCGAAGGGGAACATGCCGCCGAAGGCCTGCTGCATGGCCGTGCGCATCTGTTCCTGATTGCGCGAGAAGG
>JAYRKO010000682.1:0-1831 GCA_041905745.1 Tagaea sp.
CCGCCGAGGTTTCCCGAATGCGCGACCAGACACGCCCCGGCGAACGCGTCGTTCCGCTGCCCGAGCGCACGGATGCCAGCCTCGTGTTCCTCGGACGCATCCGCACGCCCTTCGCCACGCGCGACGACTGTCCGCGCCAGGCGCGCCCCGAAGGGCCGGAATGCCGCATCGAGATCGACGCGCCGTGGCGCGACGCGCTGAAGGGGCTCGAAAACTACGCGCGCGTCGAAGTGCTCTACTGGATGCACCTCGCGCGGCGCGATCTGGTGCTGCAGAGCCCGAAGTCCGACGGGCGCACGACCGGCACCTTCGCGCTGCGCTCGCCCTTGCGCCCCAACCCGATCGCGACGGCGCTTGTCGACGTCGTGCGCGTGGAGCCCGACGCGCTCGTCGTGCGCGGGCTCGATTGCGTGGACGGCACGCCGCTGGTCGACATCAAGCCCGACCGCTGCGCCTATTCGCCGCCCGCGCCCGCCAAACCCGCCGGCTGATCCGTCAGCCGCAGCGCCGGCAGCGGATCGACATAAAGATCTTTTCTTCGTCCGCGTCCATCATCGCGTGGTCGAGCGCCACGCGCAGCGCCTTGCCCGGATCCTTGAGGCCGTAGGTCGCGGCCATGTCCTTGAGCCACGCGAGCTGGTCGGCCTCGATCTCGAAGCTCTCGACGATCTTGCCCTTGTTCATGCGCGCAGCGGCTCCAGGATCGAGACGTAGTTGGCCACGGCCGCCCCGCCCATGTTGAACACGCCGGCAAGGCCGGGCTTGGGCACCTGCATGTCGCCGGCCGTGCCGGTCGCCTGCATGGCCGCCATGATGTGCATCGAAACGCCCGTGGCGCCGATCGGGTGGCCCTTGGACTTGAGCCCGCCCGACGCGTTGACCGGCAGGCGGCCCGTCTTCTCGGTGACGCCTTCCAGCGCGATGCGCCCGCCCTCGCCCGGCTTGGCGAGACCCATCGCCTCGTACTGCACCAGTTCGGCGATGGTGAAGCAGTCGTGCGTCTCGACGAGCTTGAGGTCGCCCACGTTCGCGCGCGCCTGCGCGAAGGCCTGCTTCCACGCCTGCGCGCATCCCTCGAACGCGACGATGTCGCGCCGGCTCATCGGCAGGTAGTCGTTGACCTGTGCGGCCGCGCGGAAGGCGACCGCCTTCTTCAGCGAAAGCGCGGTGTCGAAATCCGCGAGCACGAGTGCGGCCGCCCCGTCGGAGACGAGGCTGCAGTCCGTGCGCCGCAGCGGCCCGGCGACGAGCGGGTTCTTGTCCGAAACGGTGCGGCAGAACTCGTAGCCGAGATCCTTGCGCAACTGCGCGTACGGGTTGGCGCAGCCGTTGGCGTGGTTCTTCGCCGCGATCTTCGCCATCGCGTCCGACGGATCGCCGTAGCGTTGCGCGTAGAGCTGCGCGATCTGGCCGAAGACGCCCGCGAAGCTCATGCCGGGGCGGTCCTCTTCCTTCACGTACGAAGCCTTCATCAGGATACCGCCGACCACGTCGCCCGGCGTCTCGGTCATCTTCTCCACGCCCGCGACCAGCACGATTCGCGCCTTCTTCGCGGCAAGCGCGTTCAGGCCCATATGCACGGCGGCCGAACCGGTCGCGCAGGCGTTTTCCACGCGCGTGGACGGCTTGAAGCGGAACGCATCCGATGCCTGCAGCACGAGCGAGGCCGGGAAATCCTGCTTCACGAAGCCGCCGCCGAAATGACCGACATAGATCTCGTCGACGTCGCCGGGGGCGAGGCCCGCATCGGCGAGCGCGCCCACGCACACTTCCGCGAGCAGCGCTTCGAGATCGAGCCCCTCGCGCTTGCCGAACTTGCCGTGCGACCAGC
>JAYRKO010000062.1:0-9582 GCA_041905745.1 Tagaea sp.
GTCGGCCGTGCCGAGGGCCGCCGGATCGATGGCGACCGCGATCGCGTTGTTGGTGATGCGTTTGGTTTCCGGCGGCAGGCTCGCGATCGTGCCGCCCCCGCCGAGCGCGCCGGAGAAAAGCTCGGCGAGCGCAGAAAGCGCATACCCCTTGTGCGCGGCCATCGTCAGCAGCGCGCCCGTCGGGCCGTCGGGCGAGAACATCACGCCGGGATCGGTCGTGGGATTGCCGGCCGCATCGATGAGCGAGCCCGGATCCACTTGGACGCCCTTGTTGTACGCGACGCGAACCTTGCCCACCGCGATGCGGCTCGTCGCCATGTCGGCGACGACCGGATGGCCGCCCTTGACCGGCAGGCCCAGACAGATCGGGTTCGTGCCGAGGCGCCCCTCGCGCCCGCCGTGCGGGGCGACCTTGGCGTCGACGCCCGCGACGTCGACGACGAAGAACGACGCGAAGCCGCGCGCGGCCGCCTGCTCGGCCCACGCGCCGATGCGCCCGATATGGTGCGTATTGCGCAGCGCCAGCACGGCCGCCCCGGCGCTTTTCGCCTTGTCGCAGAGCAGGTCGGTCGCCGCCTTCATGATCGTCTGGCCGTAGCCGCGCTGGCCGTCGACGACAAGCGTCGCGGCCGTCTCGCTGACGATCTTCGGCGCCATGCCGAGCTTCAGCGCGCCGCGCCGCGCCGCGTCGATATAGATCGGCAGCATGCCGACGCCGTGGGAATCGTGGCCGGTGAGGTTCGCGTCGACGAGATTTTCCGCGACCGCGCGCGCTTCGGCTTCCGCGGAACCCGCCGCGCGGCAGATCGCGACGGCAAGTGCCCGCAGGCGGTCGGGGGAGATCGAGATGTCCGGCATGTTCAGGCAACCCATTCGCTGACGGGGGCTTTGGCTTCGTGGAGCGGCTGGCAGACGACGTCCACCAGCGTCGGCCCGCCATGCGCGAACGCCTCGGCGAGCGTGGCGCGCAGCTTCGCGGGATCTTCCACCCGCCAGCTTTTCAGGCCGAAGGCTGCCGCAACCGCGGCATGGTCGGTGCGGTTGAAATCGACCGAGAAATAGCGCTGTCCGTAGCCCGACTTCTGCCCGGCCTTGATCCAGCCATAGACCGCGTTCGACACGACGACGAGCGTCACCGGCAGGTTCAGGCGCGCGATCGTTTCCATCTCGCCGCACGCGAATCCGAAACTGCCGTCGCCCATGACGGCCACGCATTTCGACTGCGGGCGCGCGATCGCGGCCCCCACGACCGCCGGCAACGAATAGCCCAGCGCCCCGTGCGCGCGGTTGGTCACGAACCAGCGGCCCGTGCGCCGCTTGGGATAGAAGGCGGAGAAATAGGGGCAAGGCGTGCCGGGATCGGCGACGATCACGGCGTCGTCGGGCAGCACGGCGGCCATCTCGGCGACGAGCCGCTCGGGCTTGATCGGCCAGTCGTCGGAACTTGCCAGCGCGTCGAAGGCGGCGGCCCGTTCGGCGCGCGCTCTGGCCACGCGCGCGGCCGCATCGCTCTTGCTGCCGCTCTTGCCGAGTGCGGCGACGATGGCGGCCAGCGCCAGCTTCGCGTCGGCGACGATCGCGGCCTTCGTGGGATAGATCGCGCCGATCACGGCCGGATCGATGTCGACATGCACGATCGGCGTGCCCTTGGCGGGGAAGCGCCAGCGTTCGGTCGTGACCGAGCCCGCGCGGCAGCCGACGAACAGCACGAGATCGGCCTCGCCCACCAGTGCGCGTGTGGGCATCGTGCCGCCGTTGGAGCCGACGACGCCCGCCGAAAGCGGATGCGTATCCTCGATGGCGCCCTGGCCGGAGATCGTCGTCAGCACGGGCGCGTCGAGCCGTTCGGCCAGTGCGCGCAGTTCGGCGAAGGCGTCGGCGATGACCACGCCGCCGCCCACGACGATGACCGGGCGTTTCGATTCGGCCAGCGCCTTCGCGGCCTTCTCGACGTCGGCCGGATCGGGGCCGACGCGGCGCGCGGGATAGCGCGCGTGCGCGGGCTCGGCCCACATGTCGGCCTCGTCGACCGCATCCTTCTGCACGTCGTAGGGCAGGCCAAGATGCACCGCACCGGGCCGCCCGCCCGTCGCCTCGCGGAAGGCGCGGCGCACGGTCGCCGGGATGTCGGCCGCGTGGTCGATGACGGTGTTCCACTTGGTCACGGGGCGGAACAGCGCCTTCTGGTCGAGTTCCGTCAGCGTGAACTTGCCGCGCGAGGTGACCGAAATGTCGGTCGTGACCGCCAGCATCGCGACGGAGGATTCGTTCGCCTCCGCCACGGCCGGCAGGATGTAGGTGGCCCCGCCGCCCGAGGGCCCCTCGCACACGCCGACCTTGCCGGTGAGGCGCGCGTAGGTGTCGGCCATGTAGCCGGCCGAACGCTCGTCGCGCGTAAGGATGTGGCGGATTCCGTGCCCGCCGGGACCGCCCAGCCGGGCGAGCGCGTCGTAGAGCGGCAGGCTCGTGTCGCCGCAAAGACCGAATACCGTGTCGACGCCGTGCGCCGCGAGCAGTTTCACGAAGGCTTCGGCGCCGCCGAGCCTGTTTCCCGTCCCGTCCATGTCGCTTCTTCGCCTGCCGTTTCCCCCGACGCGAGCCGCCATCGGGCCACGCGGGGTGTAGGACTGTCAACGTCCGCTTTGGCGCTTGGCGCGGACGCATGCCGCGACCTATTCTCGCGCCGACGTGCCGGATCGGACAAGGCGCGCGAACGGAGCGAAACCCATGAAGTCACTCGGCCATTTCATCGGCGGCAAGGCGGTTGCGGGCAAGTCGGGGCGCGAGGGCGCGGTCTACAATCCCGCGACCGGCGAACAGCAGGCGCGCGTGGCGCTGGCTTCTGCAGCCGAGGTCGATGCCACGATCGCCGCCGCCGCCGCCGCGTTCCCCGAATGGGCCGCCACGCCGCCGCTGCTGCGCGCGCGCGTGCTCTTCAAATTCAAGGAAGTGCTGGAGAAGAACCGCGACGAGATCGCGAAACTCATCACCGCCGAGCACGGCAAGACCTTCGAGGACGCGAAGGGCGAACTGGTGCGCGGGCTCGAGGTCGTCGAGTTCGCCTGCGGCATCCCGCACCTCATGAAGGGCGAATTCACCGAGAACGTGGGCCGCAACATCGACTCGTTCTCCGTGCGCCAGCCGCTGGGCGTGGTCGCCGGCATCACGCCGTTCAACTTCCCCGTCATGGTGCCGATGTGGATGTTCCCGGTCGCCATCGCGTGCGGGAACACGTTCGTGCTGAAGCCGTCGGAGAAGGATCCCAGCCCCGGCCTGTTCCTCGCGCAGCTCGCGCTGGAAGCGGGCCTGCCGGCAGGCGTGCTCAACGTCGTCAACGGCGACAAGGAAGCCGTCGACACGATCCTCACCCACCCGAAGGTTCAGGCCGTCAGCTTCGTGGGCTCCACGCCCATCGGCGAATACGTCTACAAGACGGGTGCCGCGGGCGGGAAGCGCGTGCAGGCGCTGTGCGGCGCCAAGAACCACATGGTCGTCATGCCCGACGCCGACATGGATCAGGCGACCGACGCGCTGATGGGGGCCGGCTACGGCTCGGCCGGCGAACGCTGCATGGCAATCTCGGTCGCGGTCGCCGTCGGCAAGGCGGGCGACGCGCTGATGGAGCGCCTCGTGCCGAAGGTGCAGGCGCTGAAGGTCGGCCCCGGCATGGACCCCGCCAGCGAAATGGGCCCGCTCGTCACGAAGGAACATCTCGCCAAGGTGAAGGGCTATGTCGATCTGGGCGTCAAGGAAGGCGCCAAGCTCGCCGTCGACGGGCGCGGGCTGAAGCTTCAGGGCTACGAGGGCGGCTATTTCATCGGCGGCTGCCTGTTCGACGACGTGAAGCCGGACATGCGCATCTACAAGGAAGAAATCTTCGGCCCCGTCCTGTCGGTCGTGCGCGCGAAGAACTTCGACGAGGCGCTGAAGCTGGTGAACGACCACGAGTTCGGCAACGGCACGGCGATCTTCACGCGCGACGGCGACAGTGCCCGCACGTTCCAGAGCCAGGTGCAGGCCGGCATGGTCGGCGTCAACGTACCGATCCCCGTACCCATGGCCTTCCACAGCTTCGGCGGCTGGAAGCGCTCGATCTTCGGCGACCGCAACGCCTACGGGCCCGAGGGCGTGGGCTTCTACACGAAGCTCAAGACCACGACCGCCCGCTGGCCCACGGGCCTGCGCGCGGGTGCGGAATTCGTCATGCCGACGATGAAGTAGGCCGTCAGACTTTCGGGCGCACGACGGCGGCGAAGGACTGCGCGGCGATCTTGCCGTCGCGGATCGTGAACGTGTCGGTGACGAAATCGTAGAAATTGTCGGCTGTTTCGGCCGACCAGATGATGTACGCGTGGTCGTGCGTGCTCGCGCGATATTTGAGCGTGAAGCTCGATACGGGCTTGGCGAATTCGGCGATCAGCTTGGCGATCAGCGCGCGGATCTCGTCCGGCCCCTTGAGGATGCCCATCGGCGTGAACATCACCGCGTCGGGCGCGTAGTCGGACAGGACGGCGTCGAGATCGCCGCGCGCGAACGCGCCCAGATGGTTGTCGAGGATGCTGTCGGGGGTGTGCATGTGCCGTCTCCGCGGTCGGGGGATTGACGGCGCCGGATTACGGCGTTTCGCGCACTTCCTGAATGACCGGTTTGCCGGAGGCGATGACCGTTCTGCCGGAACTCACGCGCGGGGCCGCACCGCGGGCCTCAGTGTGGCGAGCGCAAGTCCGCCGAGAATGCCGACACTTGCCGCGACGAGGCGGGCCGTCAGCGTTTCGCCGAGCAGCGCCACGCCGCCGAAGGCCGCGATGACCGGCACGGCCAGCTGTACGGCCGCCGCCTGCGTCGTCGAAAGATGCGGCAGTGCACGATACCAGACGACGTAGCCGAGGCCCGAGGTGACCGCGCCCGAAGCGACGGCAAGCGCGATGCCGGTACCTTCGGCATGTCCGCCCAGGAAAGGGGCGGCCAAAAGCGGCAGGCACAGCAGCGCGGCGCGCACGAAATTTCCGGCCGTCGCCTCGACCGGGTTGCCTGCGCCGCGCCCGCGCAGCGAATACACGCCCCATGCGATGCCGGCTGTCACCATCAATGCGCTGCCGACGGGATCGGGCGCGTCGAGACGCGGCAGCAGGAGCCAGACGAGTGCTGCGAAGGCGAGCGCCAGGCCGGCAAGTTCGCGTGCCGTCGGACGATCCGCGCGCAACGCACCCCACGCGACCATCGTGCCTTGCACGGCGGCGAACAGGATGACGGCGCCGGTCGCCGCCCCGAGCCGGCCGTAGGCCAGCGAGAACGCGAACGCGTAGACGAGGATGGCGATCGCCGAAGCCCAGCTTCCCGGACGCGCCGCCGCGACGCCTTCGCGCCGCCGCACGACGAGCAGCAGCGCCAGCACGAGCGCACCGGAGAGCATGCGGATCGCCGTGTAACTCGCGGGATCGATCGCGCCGTCGGCCAGTGCGGCGCGCGCCAGCAGCGAATTCGCGGCGAATGCGAGGAGTGCGACGGTGGTGAGCAGAAAGGTCGTCACGGCGGTATATCGTCCCGGCTTTCGTCGCGAACCGATAGCACACTATGACGGAGGATCGCGCGCGACGCTTCGGCAGCAGCCGAAACGTTTGCGGCATCGAGTTCAGCTCGACGGGCAGTCCGCCGCCACGTTCGACAGGAGCGCCGTGCGGCGCGTGCGCAGCACGACGCAGAGTTCCGGCGTATGGGGAATTTCCGGCAGCGGCCCCACGCGCCAGTTCTCCGCGACGACATAGACCGGACGCGCATCCGACACCTGCCGGAACATCTGCATCGTCAGGAACCGGTCCGCCGCCTCGGGCCGCCGGCGCGGGAAGTGGAATTCGGGATCGATGTTCTCGACCATCGCGAAAGGCCGCGGAAAATAGAACGCGAAGGACGACAGGTCGGACAGCTTGCCGAGCACGTAGATCGGCCGGCCGTCGTCGCGTGCACCCACCCGCTCGACGAACGCGCGCTGCGAGATCCTGTCGTCGAGCAGCGCCTGCACGCGCACGCCCGCGGCCCGGAGCGGCACCGCGAGAAAGGCGATCGCGAGAACGGGCGCGAGCAGGCGCCATCGCCGGTCGGGCATGCGCCACAATGCGGCCGCGCCCGCCGCGAAAGCGATCGCTTCGGGCAGGAATGCCAGCGGCCGGTTGGCATCGCAGAGCGCATAGCGCTCGCCCAGCTCGGGCGTGCACCGGAGACCGACCGCGAACAGGCCGCCCAGCAGCAGGACGACGAGTGCGGTGGCGACGGCCGAAACGACGCGCATGCTTCCTCGCTCGAGCGCGCCGGCGATCGGACGGGCGAGGATCAGCGCCAACGGCACGATCCCGACGATCATGTAGTAGTTCGCTTTGTTGCCCGCGAACGAGAAGACGGCAAGCGTGCCGAGAAGCCAGCTCCACAGGAAGGCGCCGAACCTGTCGGACGGCTCGTGCGCGTGCGCGCGACGCAGGAAGGCGAGCGGCAACAGCAGCGTCCACGGTGCGGCATAGCCGAGCAGGCGGGGCAGATAGTACCAGACCGGACCGCTGTAATAATCCTTCGGCTCGCGTGTGCCCAGAAGGCGGCCGACATGCTCGTTGACGAAATAGAACCAGGCAAACTGGTCGTCGCGCAGCGCGGCGGCGACATGCCAGGGCGCGACGATCGCGACGAAGATCGCGACGGCGACAGGGTCGAAAAACCGCCTCCAGTCGGCCAGCGGTGCGCGCGTCGAAACGAGGAAGGCAGCGAGGACGATCGCGCAAAGTCCGACCGCGACGAAGCCCTTCGCCAGCACGGCCAGCGCCAGGAAGGCCGCCGCCGCCCGCATCGGCCCCTCCCGTCGCCGTTCGACGGCGAAATAGGCGCACGAAAGCGCCAGCGAGAGCAGGGCCGTGTAGAGCATGTCGAAATAGAGCGTGCGGCCGATGACGATCGTCATGATCCCCGTCGAAACGACGAGACCCGCGATCCAGCCCGCCAAGGGACGGCCGCATCGCGCCGCCAGTACATAGGTGCACGCGACGGCGGCGAGGCTTGCCGCCGCGGGTGCGAGCCGCGCGGCCGTCTCCGATTTTCCGAACAGCGCGAACGAACCGGCCGTCAGCCAGTAGAGCAGCGGCGGCTTTTCGAGATAGGGCAGCCCCAGCAGGTGCGGCACGATCCAGTCGCCGCCCTCGCGCATTTCCAGCGCGATGCGCGCGTAGAGACCTTCGTTGTTGTCGAGCAGCGGATAGCCGCCGAGACCGGCAAGGAAGCCGCTCGCGGCGAACGCCGCGAGAAGGGCGATATGGAGAGACGTAATCGGCATCCGGCGTCGGTCTTCAGGTGCCGCGATCCTCGAGGATCATCGCCGCGGCCTTCTCCGCGATCATGATCGTCGGCGCGTTGGTATTGCCCGACGTGATCGTTGGCATGACCGACGCATCGGCGACGCGGCAGCCGGCAAGTCCGCGCAGCCTGAGCCGCGCGTCGACGACCGCGCCGTCGTCCGCTCCCATCCGGCAGGTGCCGACGGGGTGGAAGATCGTCGTGCCGATGCGTCCTGCGGCCTCGGCAAGTGCTGCGTCCGCGACGATTTCGGGGCCGGGGCGGAATTCCTCGGGGCGGAAGCGTTGCAGGGCCGGTGCTGCCGCGATGCGCCGCGTCAGGCGGATGGCGGCGGCCGCGATGCGGCGGTCGTCCTCGGTCGAAAGGTAGTTGGGCCGGATCGCGGGGGCCGCGTGCGGATCGGCCGACTTGATCCGCACATGGCCGCGGCTCGTCGGGCGCAGGTTGCACACCGAGGCCGTAAAGGCGGGGAAGGGGTGAAGCGGCTCGCCGAACTTGTCGAGGCTCAGCGGCTGCACGTGATATTCCAGATCGGGCGTGGCGACGCGCGGATCGGATTTCGCGAACGCGCCGAGCTGGGATGGCGCCATCGTCAGCGGCCCGCGCCGGAACAGCGCGTATTCCAGCGCCATGCCCGCCTTGCCGACCCACGAATTGGCGCGTTCGTTGAGCGTGTTTGTCCCGCTGACCTTGTAGGCGCAGCGGATCTGCAGGTGATCCTGCAGGTTCTCGCCCACGCCGGGTGCGGCGTGCCGCACGGCGATGCCGTGCGCGCCAAGCAGTGCCGGATCGCCGATGCCGGAAAGCTGCAGGATCTGCGGCGACCCGATGGCGCCGGCGGCGAGGACGACCTCGCGGGCGGCCGTCGCGCGCGCGGGCGCGCCCTTGCGGTCGAACGCCACGCCCGCCACGCGGCCGCCTTCGAGAACCAGTGCGCGCGCGTGCGCGTGCGTGACCACGCGCAGGTTCGGCCGGCCCATCGCGGGCCGCAGAAATCCCTTGGCCGTCGTCCAGCGCACGCCGCGGTTCTGGTTCACCTGGAAATAGGCGCAGCCGTGGTTGTCGCCCCGGTTGAAGTCGTCGATCTTCGGGATGCCCACCTCCGCCGCCGCCTCACGGAAGGCGTCGAGGATTTCCCACGACAGGCGCATTTCCTCGACGCGGAATTCGCCGCCCGTGCCGTGCAGCGCGTCGCCGGCGAAGCGCACATTGTCCTCGGAGCGGCGGAAGAAGGGCAGCACGTCGTCCCACGCCCAGCCGGGATTGCCGAGCTGGCGCCAGTGGTCGTAGTCGGCCGCCTGGCCGCGCATGTAGATCATGCCGTTGATCGCGGTGCAGCCGCCCAGCACCTTGCCGCGCGGATAGCCGAGCGCCCGCCCGCCGAGTCCCGCTTCGGTCTCGGTCTTGAAGCACCAGTCGACGCGCGGGTTGCCGTGCGTAAACAGATACCCGATGGGTATGTGGATCCACGGATAGTCGTCGTTGCCGCCGGCTTCGAGCAGCAGCACCCTGTTCGCCGGGTCGGCGGATAGCCGGTTGGCGAGAACGCAGCCGGCCGAACCGGCGCCGACCACGATGTAATCGTAAGTACCGTAATCTTCGCTCATCGGGGCGTCCGCTGCTCCGGCCGGGTGGCGATTTCCATGCGATTTCCGCCCCTTGCCGCGTTAGTGGCGTCTTGACATTTGTGCGGCTAATTTAAGGGCAAGTCCAACCTTCTTGGAATCGGCTTTTGCGCGCCTCGGTCCCAGTCTCTGCCGTCGTCGGGTTCGTCCTTTCGGCTTCAGGTGCTTTCGCGCAGTCCGTCGCGATCGGTGGTCCTGCGCACCCCGTTCCGGCGATGACGGGGCCGACCGAGAGCATTTCCGCGCGCTGCGACGTGCCGGACGAGATGGTGCGCCTGCGCCATCCGCTTTCCCGCGTCGCCAAACGGCTGGCCGAGGGCAGGACACTTACCATCGTCACGCTGGGATCATCCTCGACCGCCGGCGAAGGCGCGTCTAGCCCGGCGGCGTCCTATCCCGCGCGCCTCGAGGCCGAACTGCACGCGCTGTTCCCGCACATGGCCGTCACGGTCCTCAACCGCGGCGTCAGCGGCGAGGAAGCGGGTGCGATGTACAAGCGCATCGAGCGCGACGTGATCGCCGCCGAGCCCGACCTGATGATCTGGCAGGCGGGCGTCAACGCCGCGATCAAGGATGCGCCGCTCGACGATTTCGCCGAGACGATGTCGGCCGGCATCGACAAGGT
>JAYRKO010000683.1:0-1824 GCA_041905745.1 Tagaea sp.
TTCGCATTCGATGCCCAGATGCGCGAACAGCGCGATCAGGTCGGGATACGTCGCATCGTTGAAGACGATGAAGCCGGTATCGACCGGGATCTCGCGCACCTTGCCGCCGGGTCCGCGCGCGGCCGCGAGGACGGTGTTCGTGTGGCCGCCGAAACGCCGTTCCTTCTCGTAGAGCGTCACGTCATGGCGGCGCGACAGGAGCCACGCAGCACCAAGCCCGGCCACGCCCGATCCGACCACCGCGACGGAAAGGGGCCGGTCGGGATGCGTCGCGTCGAACGGCATGTCAGGCCGCCTCGCGCAGCGACTGGAAGGCGGCCAACGCGCGCGCGCGCGCCGCACCGTGGTCGACGAGCGGCTTGGGATAGGACTTGCCGAGTGCCACGCCTGCCTTCGCGAGCGCATCCGCCGGCGCTTCCCAAGGTGCAAACAGATGTTCGGTCGGCAGCTTCGCGATCTCCGGCACCCATTTGCGGACATAGTCGCCGTCGGGGTCGAACTTCGCACCCTGCAGGATCGGATTGAAGATGCGGAAATAGGGGGCCGCGTCGGCCCCGCAGCCGGCCACCCACTGCCAGCTCGCCGCGTTGTTGGCGAGATCGGCGTCGACCAGCGTGTCCCAGAACCAGTCCTCGCCGCGCTTCCACGGCACCAGCAGGTGCTTCACGAGGAACGAGGCGACGATCATGCGCACGCGGTTGTGCATCCAGCCCGTGCGCCACAATTCGCGCATGCCGGCATCCACTATGGGATAGCCGGTGCGGCCCTTCTGCCAGGCGCGCAGCAGCTTTGCGTCGTCGTTCCAAGGAAACTCGCGGAACTCCGCGCGCAGCGCCGTCTCGGGCAGGTCCGGGCGCTGGTAGAGCAGGTGGTGGCTGAATTCGCGCCAGCCCAGCTCGGCAAGGAACCGCTCGCAGCCCTTCGTGCCGTTCGCGCGCGCGCGCGCCGCATGGAAGCACTGGCGCGGGCCGATCTCGCCGAAATGCAGGTGCGGCGAAAGACGCGAGGTCGCCGGAAGGTCCGGCCGGTCGCGGTCGGCGGCGTAGGTCTCGATCGCGTCGACAAGGAATTCGTCGAGCCGTGCGTTGGCGCCCGCTTCGCCGGGCGTCCAGCTTTCGCGAAAGCCCGCCGCCCAGTCGGGTCGCGCGGGCAGCAGCGCCCAGCTTTCGAGCCTGTCGGATTTCGGCCACGCCGCCGGGGCCGCGAACCTGGCCGACGCTTTCGCGGGCTGCGGCGGCTCGTCGCCGGCAAGGCACGTCTTCCAGAACTGCGTGAAGACGCGATAGGGCTCGCCCGACTTTTTGCGGATCGTCCAGGGCTCGAACAGCAGGCTCGCGTTGAAGCTCTTCGCCGCAAGGCCGCGGCCTTCGAGCGATTTCTTGATTTCGGTGTCGCGCGCGATGGCGGCCGGCTCGTAGCGCCGGTTCCAGTGGACGCCGGCCGCCCCCGTCTCGGCGATCAGCGCGTCGAGGATCTTCGCGGCCGGTCCCTGCCGCAGCACCAGCCGGCTGCCGCGCTTTTCGAGATCGCGCGCGAGAGCCGCCAGCGAATGGTGCAGCCACCAGCGCGTGGCACCGCCCGGCGCCCATGCTCCCTCGCCCGCCTCGTCGAGAATGTAGACCGGAACGACCGGCCGGCCGTCCTCGGCGGCGGCGGCGAGTGCCGGATTGTCGGTCAGGCGCAGGTCCTGGCGGAACCAGACGATCAGGGGTGCTAAAGCCATGCGCTCCATACGCGATCCGGCGGCGACCGGATCACTTTACGGATCGGCCCCCGCCCGCGACAGGCTCCAATCGGTGGCCCGGAAATAGATGGAGCCGGTCC
>JAYRKO010000684.1:0-1822 GCA_041905745.1 Tagaea sp.
CTCCTCGACGAGCCCGGCCAGTGGCTCGACGAACGCGGCGATGCGGCGCTCATCGAGGCGTTGCGCCGGCGAAAGGGTCGCCAGTCGATCGTTCTCGTCACCCATCGTCCCAGCCATCTCGTCCTGTGCGACCGCGTCGCCACGTTCGATGCCGGGCGGATCGTCCAGACGCGCGCCGGCGACGACGCGACGACGCCAAATCTCCTCGGAGCCACCCGATGAACGCAAAGACGCCCGCCATCGCCGGAGCCCCCGCCGACCCGGGTCGTATCCGCTATCTGACGCTCGCCATCCATCTCGAGGAAGGCGGCGCGCCCTGGCTGATGCGCGCGGCCGTCTGGCTGGCGGCGGCGATGATCGCATTCGCGATCGGGTGGGCAGCGGTCACGACGGTGCCGCAGGTGGCACAGGGCTACGGCGAAATCGTTCCCGCCGGCAGCGTCCAGAGCGTCCAGCATCTCGAAGGCGGCATCGTCGCGCGCATCCATGTGCGCGAAGGCGACATCGTCGAGGTCGGCCAGAAGCTCGCCGAAATCGATCCCACTGCAGCCCTTGCCGAGCGCGACCAGATCGCGGCACGCGAGGCCGGGCTCCGGTTGCAGGCCGAACGCCTTCGCGCCTTCGCCGAAGGGCGCGCCGCCAGCCTCGACGACGCGGGCGAGGCCGGCCTTTCCGCCGATCAGGCCGCGATCCTGCGCACGCAGGAACGCGCCCGTGCCAGCCAGCGCGCCGTACTCGAACGCCAGCTCGCCGGGCGTCGCGCCGACCTCGAAGCGCTTCTCGGCCAGCAGGCCACGCTCCAACGCCAGATCCGGATCACGAGCGAAGCGCTCGACATGCGCCAGCGCCTGACTGACCAGGGGCTCAACTCGCGCATCACGCTGCTGGACGTCCAGCGCGAGATGAACCGCGTCCAGGGCGAGCTAACGACGGTCCTCGTCAATATTGGGCGCGCGCGCGAGGCGATCGGCGAGGCCGAACAGCGGCTCGTCGAACTCGACACGCGGCTTGCCGCCGACGCCATGCGCGAACTCGGCGCCGTCACGTCGGAACTGCGCCAGGTGGAAGAGGCCCGCGTGCGCCTCGACGATCGCGTCGCGCGGACGCAGATCGCAGCGCCGGTACGCGGCGTCGTCAAGGAACTGCGCGTGCGCTCGGAAGGCGGCGTCATTCCGCCCGGCGGCATGCTGCTCGACATCGTGCCGATCGGTCGCGAACTGATCGTGGAAGCGCGCCTGCAGCCCTCCGACATCGGCCAGGTCCGCGTCGGTCAGCCCGTTTCCGTGAAGGTTTCCAGCTACGACTATGCCCGTTTCGGCAGCGTGCCCGGGCGCCTCACCCATCTGTCGGCGTCGACCCTCGTCGACGGGCAGGGCCGGCCCTACTACAAGGCGATCGTAACGCTCGACAAAGACCATGTCGGCGACGATCCGCGGCGCAATCCGGTGCTTCCCGGCATGACCGTGCTGGCCGACATCAAGACCGACGAGCGGACGGTCCTGCGCTATCTCCTGAATCCGGTCTATCGGGCGCTCGATTCCGCGTTCCACGAGAAATAGGCGCTCAACCAGCCGCAATTTGCGGGACGCGCCCCGCAATCGCCGGAAAACCACGTATTTTCATTTAGTTGTCGAAAAAATCGAGAGGTTCCGGGCGGCGTATCCCATGCCGGCCGGTTGGTAGCGGCGGAGGGATTTGAACCCCCGACCAAGGGATTATGATTCCCCTGCTCTACCACTGAGCTACGCCGCCGAACCGGGGGGTCGTTTAAGGCCCAAACCGGGCGAAGTCAAGCGCCGGCGGCGCGCTTTCCGGCGGGCTT
>JAYRKO010000063.1:0-9539 GCA_041905745.1 Tagaea sp.
GCGTCGACGTCGGAAAGCAGGTTCGCCTCGACGAGGTCGTCGAACTGCTTGCCGGTGTTGAACTGCATGGCCGTCGGCGGATCGCCGCCCACGGTGCGGTTGATCGCGGCGGTACGCGCGTTGGCGCCGCCCGCGATGGCGGTATCGACCCACTGGCCGCCCGACTTGTTGAACTGGTCGGCGAAGACGCGCACGGCGGCCGATTCGCCGCCCGACGTCCACCAGTGGATGACTTCGGCGCGCTGCTGCGCATGCGCGCCGCCCATGCCGACGGCAAGCGCCGCGACGGCCGGAACGACGAGACGAATGGATCGAGCGATCATCTGTTTCTCTCCCCCTGTTGCACGATTTCTGGTTCTTTTTTCTGAAATCGATTACATTTTGAATACCAGAAACGGGCCGTTTAAGCAAGGGTGCTCGGTCGACGGACCGCACGCACGCGAAGGACACCTGCCAACCCGATGAAGTCGCGCCGCAAATCCCAACCCGCCAAGATTGCCGACGTTGCCAAACTCGCGGGCGTCTCGGTCGCCACGGTGAGCCGGACGCTCGCCCAGCCCGGGATCGTCAGCGACGACACACGCGCCAAGGTCATGGCCGCGGTCCAGCGCATCGGCTACACGCCCAACGTCGCGGCGCAGAACTTGCGCGCACGGCGCAGCCGTATGGCGCTGGTCGTCGTGCCGAACATCGAGAACCCCTTCTTCGCCGGCATCCTGCATGGAATCGACGAGGCGCTGTCGGCCGCGGGCTACGGCTTCATTGTCGCCAATCTCGGCGATGCGGCCGACAAGGAAAGCCGCTACGTCGATCTCGCCGTCGCTGGGCTCGTCGACGGCGTGCTGCTGCTTTGCGGCCACGTGCCCCAGGGCGCGCAGCGCCCGCTCGACGAAACGCGCCTGCCCATCGTGGCAGCGTGCGAGCTCATCGCGGGTGCGCGCTTCCCGCAGGTCGAGGTCGACAATCGGGCCGCCGCGCGCGGGGCGGTCGAATATCTCGTCGCCCTCGGGCACCGGCGGATCGGCTACGTCTCCGGCCCCGCGCGCAACGTCCTCGATCGCGCGCGGCGCGCCGGCTACCGCGACGCGATCGGCACGGCCTCGCCCGTCGAATGGGAGGGCGACTTCACTTTCGCCGCAGGTGCGGCCGCCGCGCGCGACTATCTCGCCCTGCCCGAACGCCAGCGTCCGACGGCGATCTTCGCGGCCAACGACGAAATGGCGATCGGCTTCCTCAAAACCGTCCATGCGGCCGGTCTCGCGGTTCCCGACGACGTGTCCGTCGTCGGCTTCGACGGCATCGAGTATGCCGAATACTGCGAGCCGTCGCTGACGACGGTCGTCCAACCGCGGCGCGAGATCGGGATCGCCGCCGGCCGGCTGCTGGTGGACCTGATGGAGGGGGCGCCCGCGAACGCCGCCACGGTGCGCATCGCCACGCAGCTCGTCGTGCGCGGCAGCACCGCGGCGCGCCCGGTGCGCAAGGCCGGATAGCGCCCGCGCGCCGGCCGCGCTAAGCTGGCGCCGCGACAACCGGTACGATTTGCGGGCACACGGTCGAACATGAAAGTCCTCGTTCTCGGCGGCGGCGTCATCGGCGTTTCGTCGGCTTACTATCTCGCACGCGCCGGTCACGAGGTGACCGTCGTCGAACGCCAGTCCGGCGCGGCGCTGGAGACGAGCTTCGCCAACGCGGGCGAGATCTCGCCCGGCTACGCCTCGCCGTGGGCCGGCCCCGGCATTCCCTACAAGGCCGTCAAATGGCTGATGATGCCGTTCGGGCCGCTGGTCATCCGCCCGCGCGTCGATCCCGCGATGTGGGCGTGGATCCTGCGCATGCTGCGCAACTGCACCGCGGCGCGCTACGCGCTCAACAAAAGCCGCATGGTGCCCATCGCCGAGTACAGCCGCGATGTGCTGCGCGATCTGCGCACGGAGACCGGCATTGCCTACGACGAGCGTGCGCGCGGCACGCTGCAGCTCTTCCGCACGCAAAAGCAGCTCGACGGAATCGGGTCGGACGTGGCCGTACTTCGCTCGTTCGGCGTGCCGTTCGAGGTGCTGGACCCGGCCGGCTGCATCGCGGCCGAGCCTGCACTGGCGACCGTGCGGGAAAAGTTCGTCGGCGGCCTGCGCCTGCCCAACGACGAAACCGGCGACTGCCACATGTTCACCCAGCGCCTTGCCGAAATGGCGGCCGGGCTCGGCGTGCGCTTCCTATACGGCACGCGCATCGACGGGCTGTCCGTCGCGGGCGGGGCGGTCGACGGCGTGGCGACGAGTGCCGGCATGCTTTCGGCCGACGCCTATGTCGCGGCCCTCGGGAGCTATACGCCCCTTCTGTTGCGCCCGCACGGCATCGGGCTGCCGGTCTATCCGGTGAAGGGCTATTCGATCACGCTGCCCGTCGCGAACGACGCGGCGGCCCCCGTATCGACGGTGATGGACGAGAGCTACAAGGTCGCCATCACGCGCCTGGGCGATCGCATCCGCGTGGGCGGCACGGCCGAGATTTCCGGCTTCGACATGACGCTGCGCGAAAGCCGTCGAGCCACGCTGGCCCATTCGGTCGACGATCTCTATCCGCGCGGCGGCGACCTTTCGCAGGCCACGTTCTGGTGCGGCCTGCGGCCCATGACGCCCGACGGCCCGCCGGTGATCGGCCCGTCGGGTCTCGGCAAGCTGCATCTCAACACCGGGCACGGCACGCTCGGCTGGACGATGGCGTGCGGTTCGGCGCGCGTGCTGACCGATCTCGTTTCCGGCCGCACGCCCGCTGTCGACGTTTCGGGCTTGTCGATCGCGCGCTACTGAACCTTCGGTGACGTACCGCCGGGCCCGTCATGCGCGAGCCGGACGGAACTCACCAGCGCCGCGCACAGCGCGAAGCCGGCCGCGAGCACGAGTGCGATGTGCAGTGCCGAGCCTTCCGGCGCATGGTCGAACAGCAGCGACATCGCGAGCGCGCCGATCGTCTGGCCCATCAGGCGCGCCGTTCCCTGCATGCCGCCGGCCGCACCGCTGCGCTTCTTGGGCGCCGACAGCAGCAAGACCTGGTTGTTCGCGGTCTGGAACAGGCCGAAGCCGAGGCCGCACAGCGCGATGCCGGCCACAAGCGGCGTCAGGTCATCGTGCAGCGGCCAGAACGCCGCGGCCGCAAGTCCGCTCGCCAGCACGCTGGCACCCGTGGCACACAATAGCGCCGTCGGCACCCGCTTCGAGAGACGGGCGGAGATCGGCGCCATGGTCGCCACGAACAGCGGCCAGACCATCATCACCGCGCCGGCCGTGAAGATGCCGCGCGACAGCTCGTGCTGGATGAGGAACGGGATCGCGAGATAACCCAGCGTCTGCCCGGAGAAGCAGCTGACCGAGGCGATCACCGACAGGCGGAACGAACCGTTGCGGAAAAGATCGATCGGGATGAGCGGCGCCTCGACCTTGCGCTCTCGCAGGATGAGGACGGCAAGGCACATCGCCGAGACGGCCAGCATTGCGCCGCCTTCCAGCCCGCGCGTGGCAGCGACGTCCGCGCCCAACACCAGCATCACGAACATGCCTGTGTTGAGCGCGGCACTCGCAAGATCGATCCGCCGCCCCGACCCCGTCGGGCGCGGCAAGTTGCGCGAGGCGAACAGCACGAGCGCGCCCAAGGGGATGTTGACCGCGAACAGCCACGGCCATTCGGCGACCGACAGGATCAGCGCGCCGATGCCGGGGCCCGCCGCATTCGACAGTGCCACCGTCATCGCGTTCCAGCCGAGCGCGTGGGCGAGCACTTCGGGCGGGAACGTGTAGCGGATCATCATCGCCGACAGGCCCATAATGGCCCCGCCGCCCAGCCCCTGCAGGAAGCGCGCGAAGACGAGCGCGTCCATGCCCGGCGCAAACGCGCAGATCGCCGATGCGGCGGTGAAGAGCGTCACGCCAGCGACGTAGACCTTCCGCCCGCCGATGCTCTCGCCCAGCGCCGCGCAAGGCAGCAGCGCCACGACGACGCCGAGCTGGTAGGCGGTCACGACCCAGACCGTGTCGCCGGCCGGAACGCCGAAGGCCGTCGTGATCGACGGCAGCGCGATGTTCGCGATCGCCCCGTCGAGGACGACGAGCGTCACGGTCGTGAGGATCACGGCAAGCGCGAGGCGCGGGTTGCGGGCCTGCTGGCGGTCGGGGGCTTCCATCGGCTTCGCTCAAGGCATAGCCGACTTCGGGGGCGAATTGCACGGGATGTAACGCGATGTGACGCGACGGCAGCCGCTTGAACGGGCGTCCGGCCGGCTGATAGAAGAAATTAGCCCGTCCGATGGCGGCCAGATGCCGGAAAAAAGCACTTTGAACCAGCCCCGAATTTCGCCCGAAACGCTCGGCGCCGCGCGTGCCGACATCCGCCTCCCGGACTACGACCGGACGAAACTGAAGCCCGGCATCGTCCATCTAGGTCTCGGCGCGTTTTTCCGCGCGCACGGGGCGATGTACACGGAAGACACCTACGCGCATGACCCGCATGCGTGGGGCATCCTCGGCGTAAGCCTGCGCAATCCCGACCAGCGCGACCGCCTGGCGCCGCAGGGCGGACTCTACACGGCAAGCGAATGCGAGACGCAGGATCCCGTGACGCGGATCGTCGGCTCAGTTCTCGGCGTGCGCGTGGCGCCGGAAGACCCGGCCGCCGTCCTTGCCGCTCTCACCGCTCCCGAGGCGCGCATCGTAAGTCTCACGATCACCGAAAAGGGCTACGGCATCGACGGGAAGACAGGCCGGCTCGATCTCGACTCGCCGGAGATGCGCCACGACCTCGAAAGTCCCGAAAACCCGCGCAGTGCCGTCGGCTACATCGTCGCGGCGATGGACATGCGCCGGCGTGCGGGTCTGCCGCCGCTCACGGTGCTGTGCTGCGACAACCTGATGGGCAACGGACACATCCTGTCCCGGCTCGTCGCGGATTTCGCCGGTGCACGCGACGGCACGCTCGCCGCGTGGATCGAGCGCAATGCCGCGTTCCCCGCGACGATGGTCGACCGCATCGTGCCCGCGACGACCGACGCGGACATCGCGGCGATCGCCGGGCGCACCGGTCTTTTCGACGCAGCACCGGTCGTCCACGAACGCTTCCGCCAGTGGGTGATCGAGGACCGCTTTGTCGACGGCCGCCGGCCGCGCTGGGAGGACGCCGGCGTCGAGATGGTGACCGACGTTGCCGCGCACGAAACCGCGAAGCTGCGCATGCTTAACGGCACGCATTCGGCCCTCGCCTATCTCGGCTATCTCGCCGGGCACGAGACGATCGCCGACGCCGTCGCCGACCCGGCGCTCGCGGCCTATGTCCGCGCGCTGTGGGACGAGATCCGCCCGATGCTTCCGCCGCCGCCGGGCGTCGATCTTTCCCGCTATGCCAGGGCATTGCTTGCACGCTATTCGAACGCGGCGATCCGGCACCGGACGTGGCAGATCGCGATGGACGGTTCGCTGAAGCTGCCCGTGCGCCTGCTGCCGACGATCCGCGAACGGCTGGCGAAGAACCTGCCGATCCCGCGCCTCGCGCTGGCCGTCGCCGCGTGGATCCGCTATGTCGGCGGCGTCGACGAAAGGGGACGGCCGATCGACGTACGCGATCCCGCGGCGGCGGATCTTCGCAAGGCGCTCGATGCGGCGGGCAGCGACGCCGTCGCACGCGTGCACGCCGCACTCTCTTTCACTTCCATTTTCGGCACCGATCTTCCCGGCGACGCGCGCTTCGTCGATGCGGTCGCCGCCGCATTCGCTGGGCTGCGCACGAAGGGGGCCGTGGCGGCGGTCGGCGGGTAGTCATGCCGATGACTTGGCTGCCACAAGCGGACGAACGCCTCAACCTTGGAGCCGTTCCGGGTGCCTGATGCTTCCCAACCCCAACATGTCCGCCTCGATCACCGACCTCGCCGCGCGCATCCTCGCCGGATAGCGCGGCGCCGCCTTCAGGCCTCGTCGTGTTCGCGCACGAAATCCATGTCGAGGTCGAGGGCGAGACCGGGGCGATCGGGCACGTGCATGAAGCCGTCGACGGGCACGGGCGCGTTCTTGAAGACCTTGGCGGTGATCTCCTCGAACATCAGCAGGCGCTCGAGGAACAGCGCGTTGGGTACGGCCGCGACGAGATGCAGGTGCACGTTCTCCATCGCGTGCGGCGCGAACTTGACGTTCCACGCCTGCGTCAGTGCGGCGCATTTCAGCATCTCGGTGTAGCCGCCGGCCCGTGCCCCGTCGACCTGCACGATATCCGCCGCCTCGTTAAGCAGCAGGTCGCGCACGCCAAATTTCGTGTACTCGTGCTCGCCCGTCGCCAGCGGGATGTCGGTGCCGCGCTTGAAGCGCGCCAGCCCCGGGATGTCGTCGGCGAAGACCGGCTCCTCGAACAGCGCGATGTCGTATTCGCGGATGCGGTTGGCAAGCTGCACGGCCGTCGCGGCGTCAAAACAGTTGTTCGCGTCGACGAGGATGCGGATGTCGGGGCCCACTGCCTCGCGCACCTTGCGTACGCGCACGACGTCGCGGTTGATCGCGCGACCGCCGTCGAAACCGACCTTGAACTTCACCGCCTTGAAGCCGCGCTTAACCATGCCCTTCATCTCGGCGACCAGTTCGTCGTCCGAATAGGACGTCCAGCCGCCGCTGGCATAGACCGGCACCTTGGTCGTGTTGCCCCCCAGAAGCTTGTAGACCGGCAGGCCCGCGATCTTGCCCTTGAGGTCCCACAGCGCGATGTCGATGGCGCTGAGCGCGCAGTACATCAGCCCCTTGCGGCCCACGCCGCGAAGGTAGTGGAAGAACTCCTGCCAGATCGCCTCGCTCTCCAGCGGGTCGCGGCCGATCAGCTTGGGCGCCATGTTGCGCACGATGAGCTCGCGCGCCGCCTCGCCGCCGACCTCGTGGTACGTGACGCCGATGCCTTCCAGCCCCTGGTCGGTCGTAACCCGAACCAGCAGGAAGCCGATCGTCTCGACCTTGCGCGTCGCGTCCGCGAACCCGCCGGTGATCGGGTACGACACCAGATGGACGTCGATCGCACGGATCTTGTGAGGCATCTGTCTTTCCTTCAGCGCGCGGCGGCAAGCGCCTGCTCGAGCAGCGCCATCGCGCGCGCGCCGGCATCGGCGTCCGGATAGTCGACCTTCTCGCCGCGCGCGACGCGCACGAAATCGGCCAGCAGCGCGTGGTAGCCCTTGTGGTCCTCGTTGGCGGCCGCCGTCAGGTTCGGTTCCCAGACGAGCGTGTCGATCCCGTCGGCGAGCGTCGCCGCCGGGTCGGACACCTTGAAGGGCGGATGGCGGTAGTAGCGGACCTCGTGAACGTTGCGCACTTCGACGCGCTTGTGATCGCCCATGACCTGCCACCATTCCATCGGCGTGCCGCGCGACTGGTGCGTGCCGACGACGAGCGTACCGATGCCGCCCGACGCGAAGCGGAAATCGACGTGCAGCAGCAGCTTGCCGGGCTCGAGCTCGTGCCGGCGGGCGGACACGGAAGCGACTTCGCCCATCAGATGCGGCACGAGGTCGAAATAGTGGACGCAGTGGTGGAGATAGAAGCCGGTGTAATCGACGTCCTTGGCGAAATAGGTCGGTGCAGTCATGTATTCGCCGAGGAAGCTCGCCTTCGCGCCGAACTCGGCGCCGCGCAGGATGTTCGCCGCGATGCGGTTGGCGGTCGAATAGCGCTTCATGAAGCCGAGCACGACCGGCACGCCCTTCTCCTTCGATGCGGCGGCAAGCTCGCGCGCCAGCGCGGCCGTCGGGGCCGGCGGCTTCTCGATGAACACCGGCAGCCGGCGCGCGATCGCGGCAAGACCGACCTCGTGGTGCAGCCCCGGGCCGATCGCCATGCCGACGGCGTCGATGTCGGTACGCGCCAGCAGCGCGCGCCAATCGGAAAACCTGTTTTCCGCCGCGACGCCGTGGCGACGCCCGGCGCGGTCAAGCCGCTCGCGCGAGGTGTCGCAGATCGCGCGCAGTTCCACGTCGTGGCGCGCGATCTGCGGCAGCAGCATCTCCATCGCGTGCGTGCCGCAGCCGATCCAGCCGATGCGAAGTGCCGTCATTGTCCTGTCCTCAAGCCGTGCGGCGGGCGAATTCCAGCGTCGCCGCGAGATAATCGATGCTGGCCTCGAGCGGGCCGTCCTCGTCCTTGGCGGGTGCACGCCACTGGGCGAGCGTCACGCCGGCCGCCTCGTCGTCGCGCCGGAAGGGTTCGAGCACGATGGGACCCGAATAGCCGACGTCGCGGATCGCGCGCGCCACGCTCGCCCAGTCGATATGGCCCGACCCGACGAAGCCGCGGTTGTTCTCGTTCGCCTGGAAATGGACGAGACGCTTGCCCGTCTTTCGGATCGCATCGGCGATGTCGAACTCCTCCATGTTCATATGGAAGGTGTCGAGCATCACGCCCACCGACTTGAGCCCCACGCGATCGACGATCTCGATCGCATGGCGCGCGGTGTTGCACACGTCGGTCTCGAAGCGGTTGAGCGGCTCGACGCCCAGCAGCACGCCCGCGTCGGCGGCCCGGCGGCCTGCCTGCTTGAGTCCATCGACGACCGCGTCGACCCGGCGGCGGCGCTCGTCCGGCGTCACCGGTGCGGGCGCACGGCCCGCGAAAACCATCGGCGCACCGTAAAGCGGGCCGCCCACGATACCCGCCCCCAGCTTCGCGGCGATCTCCACGCAGTTTTCGAGATAGGCCACGCCCGCCTTGTTCGCGGCCGCGTCGGTGCTGGCGAGATCGCGCTGCAGGTTCACGCGCGCGGCCAGCACACACGAAAGCCCGGCGTCGGCGACGGCCTTCTTCGTCTCGGCGAGGTCGAGCTCGCCCGGCTCCGGCACCAGCAGTTCCACGACGTCGGCGCCCGCCTTCTTCATGCGCGCGAACGTGCCGAAATGTTCGCGCGTGAAGGGCCGTGCGTAGAACATCGAGATGACGCCGATCGGATTCGCTTTTGTCATGCCTTTACCGCCCCGGCCGTGAGACCCGCCACGAGCCGCCTTTGCACAAAGAGGAAGAGAATGGTGACGGGCAACGCGATGAGCGCGCCGCCCGCCGTCAGCAGGCCCCACTGGACCGTGAATTCGCCGATGAAGAGCTGGAGAGCGACGGTGACGGGCCGCACCGTCTGCCCCGACAGCATCATCGCGAAGAGATATTCGTTCCACGACGTGATGAAGACGTAGATCGCCGTCGTCGCTACGCCCGGCATGATAAGCGGCAGGATCACGAGCCGGATCGTCTGCAACCGCGAGGCACCGTCGATCGTCGCCGCCTCGTCCAGTTCGCGCGGGATCGCGTTGAAATAGCTCACCAGCATCCAGATCGAGAACGGGATCGAGAAGGTCGAGTGCCCGATGATCACGCCCACGAATGTGTCGATGAGGCCGAGATTGCGCATCAGCACGAACAGCGGAATGATCAGCAACACGATCGGGAACATGTTGATGACGAGGAAAGACGTCAGAAGCTGGCGCCGACCGCGGAAGCGGAAGCGCGAGAAGGCATAGGCCGCGGGTACGCTCGTCG
>JAYRKO010000685.1:0-1811 GCA_041905745.1 Tagaea sp.
TTTCGCGCGAGTGGCTCATGATCTCAGAGAAGCCGACCAGCAGCAGCGTGATGCCGAACACGACCTCGACCAACGCGATCAGCTTGACGGCCTCGGTCGACGGCAGCACGTCGCCGTAGCCCACGGTTGAGAGCGTCACCACCGAAAAATAGATCGCATCGGAGAACGAGATCGCGCGGTCGATGCCCAGGATCTTGAAATGCGGACCCGGCACGAACCGGTCGACGATCTTGTAGATCGCCGCGAAGGCCACGACGATCAGCGAATAGAACGTCAGGAAGGCGTAGACCGGCAGGATCAGCCGTTCCAGACGCTCGAAGAATTCCTCGAACAGGATGCCCGCGTCGATCAGGAAGATCGCGACCTGCTGGGTTGCCGTGAATACGAAGAGCGAGGCGGCGCCCATCGCGACGAGGAACGAGATGTCGACCGTGCTTCCCGACGGATCGAGGCCGGGAAGCAGGAACGTGAGCCCGCATACGACGGCCATCGGCGTGAGCCACGTCGACGAACGGCGCAGTTCGGCCGCCGAACGAACGCGCGGCTGGGTGACGATGACGCGGATCCGCGCGCGCCGCATCCATGCGCCGAGCACGAAGAACGCGAGCGGCATAAGGAAGCCGATATGCTGGACCGCTGGCGTCACGCCGCGGAAATTCGATTCCGACAGGAAGACGAAAAGCGACACGTAGGCCGCGATCGAGTTGGTCAGCGCGAGCGAGAAGAACGCCGAACCCGGAAACAGGAACTGGAAGAAAAGCACCGCCGCGAGTGCGGCCCCCACCATTGTCGCCGCAAGCGAGAAACCGACGTCGCCCGCGACGGCGACGGCGATCAGCAGCAGCAGACCGGCGGTGCCCGCCACGCCGCGCGCGAAGAACCTTTTCTTCAGCTTCACGTTCCGCCCCCCGATACCCAACCCGGCTTGCGCTTGGAAAGGAACGCCGCGATTCCCTCGCGGCCTTCCGTCGATACGCGCACGCGCGCGATGCGCGCCGCCGTGTCGGCGACCATCGCATCGTCGACGGGCCCGCGCGCCACGCGCGCAATCAGGCTCTTGCACTCCGCCTGCGCCTGCGGGCCGGCGGCGAGCAGGCGGTGGACCATGGCTTCCACCGCGACGTCGAGCGCCACCTCGTCGTGGATCTCGCGCACGAGGCCCAGCCGGTGCGCCTCGCCGGCGTCGAAGACCTCGGCCGTCAGGAAATACCGGCGCGCGGCGCGCTCGCCGATGGCCGCGACCACGTAGGGGGAGATGACCGCCGGGATCAGGCCCAGCCGCGCCTCGGAAAGCGCGAACGTCGCCCCGCGCGCGGCGATGGCGATGTCGCAGCACGCCACGAGCCCGACCCCGCCGCCGTAGGCCGGCCCCTGCACGCGCGCGAGCGTGGGCTTGGGGAAGCGGTCGAGCGTGCGCATCAGGGCCGCCAGCGCGTCGGCGTCCTTGCGGTTTTCGGCCTCGGTATAGCCGGCCATCCGCTTCATCCAGTTGAGATCGGCGCCGGCCGAAAAGCTTTTTCCGCGCCCGCCAAGGACGAGGACGCGCACGCCCGGATCGCGCGCGAGCCGGCCAAGTTCGTCGGTCAGCGCGGCGATGAGCGCATCGTCGAAGGCGTTGTGCAGGCTCGGCCGATCGAGCCACAGATGCGCCACACCGCGCGCATCGGTCTGGAGGATGTGGCCCGCGTCCATCGCGCTCACATCCGGAAGACGCCGAAGCGCGTCGGCTCGACGGGCGCATTGGCGGCGGCCGACAGGCCGAGGCCCAGCACGTCGCGCGTCTGTGCGGGGTCGATGATGCCGTCGTCCCA
>JAYRKO010000686.1:0-1805 GCA_041905745.1 Tagaea sp.
TCAACACGCACACCGGTTTCCGTTCGGTCTCCGAGACGCTGCGCATGGCGGGAATGAATTACGGCCTGCGCGGCGTGCCCTACGTGATGAAGATCCTCATCCCGGCGGCGTTCCCCTCGATCCTCGCCGGCCTCAAGATCGGCTGGGCCTTCGCGTGGCGCACGCTCATCGCGGCCGAACTCGTGTTCGGCGTCTCGTCGCGTTCGGGCGGGCTCGGCTGGTACATCTTCGAAAACCGAAATCTTCTCGAGACCGCCAACGTCTTCGCCGGCCTGCTGACGGTCATCGTCATCGGCCTGTTCGTCGAGGGCGTGATCTTCCGCGCGATCGAGGCGCGCACCGTGCGCCGCTGGGGCATGCAGCGATGAAGGCCGGACCCTTGCGCATCGCCCGGGCGACGGCGACGCTCTACCTGCACAAGCTCGCCGTGCCAGTGCGCGCGTCCTTCGGCGTCATGCGCGCGCGGCCCATGCTGCTCGTGCGCGTCGAGGACAAGGACGGCGCGTTCGGCTGGGGCGAGATCTGGTGCAACTTCCCGCCCGGCGGCGGCGAGGCGCGCAAGCGCCTGTTCGACGAGCTGTTCGCCGCGATGCTGGAGGGCGCCTCCTTCGACGGACCGGCCGAAGCCTATGCCGAGATCGCCGCGCGCACGCGCGTGATGGCGATCCAGGCCGGCGAGCCGGGCCCGTTCGCGCAGGTACTGGCCGGCATCGATCAGGCGCTGTGGGACCTGTCGGCCCGGCGCGCCGACGTTCCGCTCTGGAAACATCTGGGCGGTGCGGGCGACGGCACGGTTGCGGTCTACGCCTCGGGCATGGGGCCCGATGCGGGCGTGGCGCTCAAGCAGGCGAAGGCGAGCGTGGCCGCCGGCTACGAGGCCTTCAAGCTCAAGGTCGGGTTCGCGCCCGAATCGGATGTGAAGGCGCTGGAAGCCCTGCGCGCCGAACTCGGCGCGGAGGCGTTCCTCGCCGTCGACGCCAATCAGGCGTGGGACGTCGAAACGGCCAGCCGGCGCGTGCGCGAATACGCGAAATTCCGCCCGGCATGGATCGAGGAGCCGCTGGCGGCCGACGCGACGGATGCCGAATGGCAGCTCGTCGCCGGACTGTCGGCCTCGAAGATCGCGGCGGGCGAGAACATGCGCGGGGCCGCGCAGTTCCGCATGGCGATCGAATCGAACGCGTTCGGCGTGATCCAGCCCGATCTTGCCAAGTGGGGCGGCTTCACGGGCTGCCTTGCGGTCGCCCGCGAGACGATCGAGGCCGGGCTGATGTTCTGCCCGCACTATCTGGGCGGTGCGGTCGGGCTCGCCGCCAGCGCGCATCTGCTGGCCGCCGCCGGCGGCGACGGCAAACTCGAGATCGACGCGCAGGACAACCCGCTGCGTACCGAGGTTCTGGCCGGCTTCCCGCGCGTGAAGGCGGGCCGGCTCGCACTGCCCGACCGGCCGGGGCTGGGCTTCGAGCCCGACGCGGATTTCCTCAAGCGCAGCGCGGAGGCGGCGTGAGCGGCAAACTCCACATCGACATCCCGGCGGTCGAGGAGGCGGCCAAGCTCCTCTATATCCGCGCGCTCAAGCTGCTGCCCGACGACATCAAGAAGGGCTTCGCGCGCCTCGACGCCGCCGAAACCGACGGAACGGCGAAGACGATCCTCGCCACGATGATCGAGAACATCGCGGTCGCCGAGAAGACCGACAACCTGCTGTGCCAGGACACCGGCATCCCGATCTTCAACGTCGAGATCGGCCGCGACGTCGAGGTCGACGGCGTGGAACTGAAGGAAGCGATCCGGCGCGGCACCGC
>JAYRKO010000064.1:0-9408 GCA_041905745.1 Tagaea sp.
AACACGGCGGCGCCGTGATCGGCATGGCGATCGACAAGTACTGCAACATTTCGCTGCGCCGCCTGCCGCCCTTCTTCGAGCATCGCTACCGCGTGGTCTGGTCGCGCATCGAGCTGGTCAACGACCTCCTGGAGATCGAGCACCCGGCCGTGCGCGCCGTGCTCCTCGACCAGAAGGAACGGCGCGGTCTCGAAATCCACCACGACGGCGACCTGCCGGCGCGTTCGGGCCTCGGCTCGTCGTCCGCCTTCACCGTCGGCCTGCTCAACGCGCTCTATGCGCTGCGCGGGCAGATGATCTCGAAGCAGAAGCTGGCCGAAGAGGCGATCCGCATCGAACAGCACGTGATCCGCGAGCCGGTCGGCAGCCAGGACCAGATCTGGGCGGCGTTCGGGGGCCTGAACCGGATCGATTTCCGCACCGACGGCACGTTCTCGGTCAAGCCGCTGATCCTGACGCGCGCGCGACGCGACGAGCTCGAAGGCTCGCTGATGCTGTTCTTCACCGGCCTGTCGCGCTACGCGATGGCGATGGCGAGCAAGCAGATCGCCAACATGGGCGCCAAGGAGCGCAATCTCCACCGCATGCGCGAGATGGTCGACGAGGCCGAGGCGATCATCGCAAGCCCCGCGCGCCCGATGCTCGAGCTCGGCGCGCTGATGCACGACGGCTGGCGGCTCAAGAAGGAGCTGGCCGAGGGCGTCTCGACCTCGACGATCGACCAGATCTACGAGGCGGGCATCGATGCCGGTGCCGTCGGTGGCAAGCTGCTGGGTGCGGGCGGCGGCGGCTTCATCGCCTTCGTGGCGCCGCCCGAGAAGCAGCAGGCGATCCGCGAGCGGCTCAAGGACCTGACCGAAGTCGACGTGAAGACGGCCGCCGACGGCAGCCGCATCGTCGTCTACGAACCCGACCTGCAGGACTGAAGGATCAACGCACCGCCGCGTCGAGAACGCGGCGCAGCGTCTCGATCTGCGGCGTCAGGTCGTGGGGGTGGTTGCCCACGAAGAACCCGCGATCGTGCGCAAGTTCGGCGTTCGGCACGCCGTTCCCGACGATGTCGTAATCGTAATATTTGATCGTATCGTGGCGCAGGAAGCAGCCGCCGGTGATGATGCGGAAGCCGATATCCGCCTTCTTGAGTGCCGCGAAGATCTTCTCGCGATCGAGATCCTTCTTCGGATTGAGGATCATCGTGAAACAGAAGGACGAGCTCTTGCCGTGCTCCTTCTGGATGATGAAGTTCTCGTCGCCCGCGAACAGCTTCTGGAAGAGCGCGAGGTTCCTGCGGCGCGCCGCGGTCATGGCCGGCAGCTTCTTGAGCTGTTCCAGCCCCACGGCGGCTTCCATTTCCAGCGGGCGCACGTTGTAGCCCGGGAACAGGAACCGGTAAGCCTCGAAATGGTCGCTCGCCGTGCGCTTGAACAGCGGCGAGTCCGGCGGGATGTCGCGCGTCCAGCCGTGTGCGCGCATGCATTTCAGCAGATGGTAGAGCTCGAGATCGTCGGTGAGGACGATGCCGCCTTCCATCGTCGAGATGTGATGCGAGAAGAAGAAGCTGAACGTGTTGAGATCGCCCAGCGTACCCGCCATGCGGCCCGACGGCAGCACCGCATCCATCGATTCGCAGTTGTCCTCGATGAACCATAGGCCGTGCCTGTCGCAGAAGGCGCGCATCTCGTCGAGACGCGCGGGATTCCCCAGGATCGAGACCGCGAGCAGCGCCTTGGTCTTGGGCGTCAGCGCCTGTTCGAGCTTCGAGACGTCCATGTTGAGCGTGTCGAGATCGACGTCGACGAAGCGGCACCGGAGCCCGTACTGCTGCAGCGGATGATAGGTCGTGCTCCACGAGATCGCGGGCACGATCACCTCGTCGCCGCGCGCGAGCGGGCGCGTCGAATGGTAGGCGAGCGCCGCGATCGAGATGAGATTCGCCGACGACCCGGAATTCACCATCACGCCGTGCTTCTTGCCGTGATAGGCGGCGAAGGCCGCTTCCATCGCGGCGACGCGTTCGCCCATCGTGAACCGGCCCGAGGCGATGACCGCCTGCAGCGCGTCGATCTCCTCCTGGCCCCAGGACGGTGCGGCGAGTTCGTAGAACATCAGAACGGACCCTTGAACTGCATCTGGTAGGCGAGCTGCGCGCTCGACGGATCGGGCGCCCAGGGCGCCGTGCCCGGCCGCGCGAGCGCATAGGCTTCCGCCGCGATCGTCGCCGGGTTCGGATAGAACGCGTTTTCGAGGATCGGCGACGGCGGGCACGGCGTGGGCGCGAAACCCATGCGCCGGATCGCGACGGGGCCCTCGCTTGCGCAGGCCTCGGCCACGCGCGCGGCGATCTCGGCACCCGCCCCGCACATGTTCCAGCCGTTGTCGACGATCAGCAGCTTGCGCGTGCGGCGCACGCTGTCGACGATCGTGTCGGTGTCGAGCGGGGCGAGCCAGATCGGGTCGATGACCTCGGCCGACACGCCGACTTCCTTGAGGAGTTCGGCCGCGCGCAGCGCCTCGACGACCATGTTTGAGACGCCGACGACCGTCACGTCGCGGCCCCAGCGGCACACGCGCGAGCGGCCCGGCGGCACGACATAGGCGCCTTCGGCCACGAACGCCTCGGTCCCGTAGAGAAGACGGTGCTCGACGAACACGACCGGGTTGTCGTCGCGGATCGCGGCGGCAAGCGCGCCCTTCGCGTCGTGGGCGTTGGACGGCGCGCACACCTTCAGGCCGGGCACGTGCATGAACATCGAATGCAGGCCTTGGCTGTGCTGGGCGCCCTGCCCCCACGACTTGCCGATGATCGTGCGCACGACCAGCGGCACCTTGACCTGCCCGCCGTACATGTAGCGGGCCTTGGCCGCGATGTTGACGAGCTGGTTCATGCACAGCATCAGGAAGTCCATGCGGATATGCACATGGATCGGCCGCATGCCGGCCATCGCGGCACCGATTGCCACGCCCGTCATCGCGTCTTCCGACAGCGGCGTCGTGAAGACGCGCCCGGGGCCGAATTTTTCGAGAAGCCCGCGCGTCGAACCCTGGATCGCCTTGTGGTCGTCGACGTCGAGGCCGAACAGGAACACCTTGTCGTCGCGCGCCATTTCGAGCGCGACGGATTCCGACAGCGCGTCGACGTAACGCAGCACGCGCCGTCCGTCCTCGGCGCGGCCGGGCCAGGCGAGCTTAGGCGAAGACATCGGTGTACAGCTCCTCGACGGGCGGGAACGGCGACTGTTCGGCGAATTTTACGGCCGCGGCGATTTCGGCCTCGATGGCGGCATCGATCTCGGCGCGCGCGGCCTTCGACAGGGCCTTCGCCGCGATCTCGACCGGATCCTTCTTCTGCCACTTCGCCAGCGTCGAACGGCTGCGGAATCCGGCGTCGTAATCCTCGCCGGGGCCGACATGCTCGCGCCAGCGCCAGGTCATGCACTCGATGAAGATCGGGCCGCCGCCCTTGCGCATCTTCGTCAGCGCCTTGGCGACGTGCGCACGGATCGCGCGCGTGTCGGAGTCGGCGAAGCGCTTGGCCGGAATGCCGTAGGTGGCCACGCGCTGGCAGATCTTGTCGGTCGCCTGGCGCTTGGCGATCGGCTCGTGGATCGCGAATCCGTTGTTCTCGCACACGAACACGACCGGCAGCTTGTGGAGGGCCGCGAAATTGAGGCTTTCCGGGAAGCAGCCTTCCTCGGTCGCGCCATCGCCCATGAAGCACGCGACGACGGCGCCCGTGCCCAGCATCTTCTGCGCCATCGCGAAGCCCACGGCGACAGGTACAGTCGTGCCGACGACGGCCGACGTGCCGAGCACGTTCGCCTTCATGTCGACCAGATGCATCGAGCCGCCCTTGCCGCGCGCGCAGCCCGTGTCCTTGCCGTAGAGCTCGGCCATCATCGCGGGCAGCGAACCGCCCTTGGCGAGATAGGTCGCGTGGCCGCGATAGGTGCCCGAGACCGCATCGCGCGGCTCGAGCGCGTCGCACACGCCGACGGCGACCCCCTCCTGCCCGATCGACAGGTGGACGGGGCTCTTGATCTTGTCCGACGGATAGATCCGCGCGATTTCCTCTTCGACCCGGCGGATGCGCCGCAGGCTCGCGTAGAGCCGCTCGGCATCGGGGCCGGCGCCCTTCTTCGGCTTGATCTTGCTGGCTTTCTTGGCGGCCATGTCACCCGGTCTTTCGTGCGGCGAGGCGCCCCGACTCGGGGGCGCAAAGCCAAGGAGCGATATTGGCGGGGCCGGCGGGCGCTAGGCAAGTGGTGGGGTACGGACGCCCTACGCCCGGTGGTAGGGGTGTCCGGCGAGGATCGAGGCGGCGCGCCAGAGCTGCTCGGCCAGCATCGCGCGCGCAAGCAGATGCGGCCAGATCATCGGCCCCAGCGACAGCCGCTGGCGCGCCCGGTCGAGGACCGCGGCGTCGAGCCCGTCGGCACCGCCGATCGCGAAGGCGAGCGTGCCGGTCGATTCGTCCCGCCAGCGCGCAAGCTGGCGGGCGAACTCCTCGGTCGACGGCGCCTTGCCGCGCGGATCGAGCGCCACGAGAAGCGCGCCGTCGGGCACTTGGGCGAGCAGGCGCTCGGCCTCGTCCGCCTTGCGGGCGGCCGGCACCTTGGATTTCGATTCGATTTCCCGGCATTCGAGCGGGCCGATGCCCGCAGGCGCGGTTTTCAGGCGCTTCGCGTATTCCGCGAACAGCGCATCTTCCGGCGTGCCGCGCGCGCGTCCCGCCGCGACCACTACGATTCGCATTTGCTACCGGCGCCCGGAGGGACGGGCGCCGCCTTCCGTCAGGCCTGCGCCGCGGCAGGTTCGTCCCAGCTGTCGGCCCACATCTTCTCGAGGCCGTAATGGGCGCGGATTTCGGGGCGGAACAGGTGGACGACGATGTCGCCACCGTCGATGAGCACCCAATCCCCCTGATCCGCACCCTCGATCCGGATGCTTTTCAGGCCCTTGGCTTCCAGTTTTTCGACGACGTGCTGGGCCATGGACTGGATGTGGCGGCTGGAGAGGCCGCTTGCGACGACCATGTAGTCGGCCATCGAGCTCTTGCCCGCCAGGTCGATCACGACCGGGTCGGTTGCTTTGTCATCGCCGAGAGTCTTTTCGACGAGTTTGAGGACCGTCTTTGGCGCGGATACGGTCTTGCGCTTTGTCGTGGCGATCGCGTGTCTCCCGCTGTTGCGTTACGTCGGTTAACGTTGCGAACTCGACTTTGCCGACGCGCCGCCAGCCCAATCCATGCGGACGGCCCGGATGCGCGTCGCAGAAGCCGGATTGAGCCGGACGGGGAAGTACGTCCAGGCCGGCGGCGCTTGCGTTGCCAGGCGCCGGACCCTTCGGGGTCCGACCCGGGCTGTGGAAAACGCCCGTGCCGCCTTTCCGGCCAATGCTTTGGTAGAGTACGCCGGTCGCGCGAACACGGCAATGACCATCTTGTGAAAGATCGATTGCCAGCGTTCCCAGCGATCGATCTGGGCGAGATTGTCGGCGCCCATGATCCACACGAATCGCGTGCGCCGGAACCGCCGCCGGCAGGCGGCGAGCGTGTCGGCCGTGTAGCGCGTGCCGAGCCAATCCTCGAGCGCCACGACGCGAAGGCGCGGATCGCCCGCGCACACGGCACCGGCACTTGCCATCCGTGCGGCGAACGGCGCCATGCCGGCCTGCGGCTTCAGCGGATTCTGCGGGCTCACCAGCAGCCAGATTTCGTCGAGCGCCAGCCGCTTCAGCGCCTCGCGCGCCACATGCGCGTGGCCTTCATGCGCCGGATTGAACGAACCGCCGAACAACCCGACCCGCCGCTTCGGCACGAAGCCGAGGCGACGCAGCGGCGGCAGAGGCGCGTTCGCCGACAAGGATCAGGGCCGCGTCTGGCCGTGGCCGCGCACGACGTATTTATAGGTCGTGAGCTGTTCGGCACCCACGGGCCCGCGCGGCGGCAGGCGGCCGGTCGAAATGCCGATCTCGGCGCCGAAGCCGAACTCGGCGCCGTCGGCATATTGGGTCGACGCGTTGTGCAGCACGATCGCCGAGTCGACGCGCGCAAGAAACGTCTCGGCCGCCGCCGGATCGCCCGCAACGATCGCGTCCGTGTGGTGCGAGCCGAACTTGTTGACGTGTTCGATCGCCGCATCCAGCCCGTCGACGACCTTCACGGCGAGGATCGCGTCGAGATATTCGGTCGTCCAGTCGGCCTCGACGGCGGCGATCACGCGCCGGTCGATCTTCTGCACGTCGGCGTCGCCCCGGATCTCGCAGCCGGCCGCGAACAGGTCGTCGAGGATTGCGGGCAGATGCGTGGGTGCCGCCGCCCGGTCGACGAGCAGCGTCTCGGTCGCACCGCACACCGACACGCGGCGCATCTTCGCGTTCATCGTGACCTTGCGCGCCATCTCGATGTCGGCCGATTCGTGGATGTAGGTGTGGCAGAGCCCCTCGAGATGCGCGATGACCGGAATGTGCGTTTCCTTCATCACGCGCTCGATCAGCGACTTGCCGCCGCGCGGCACGATCGTGTCGATGTGCTGGTGCATGGCCAGAAGATGGCCGACCGCCGCGCGTTCGCGCGTGGGCACGAGTTGGATCGCGTCTTCGGGCAGGTCGTGCGCGGCAAGTGCCGCGCGCATCGCGCCGACGATGACCTGGGAAGAAAGGAAGCTCTCCTGCCCGCCGCGCAGGATCGCCGCGTTGCCGGATTTGAGGCACAAGGCGCCTGCGTCGGCCGTCACGTTGGGCCGCGCCTCGTAGATGATGCCGATGACGCCGATGGGTACGGCCACGCGGCTGATGAGCAGGCCGTTGGGCCGCGTCCAGCCCTGCAGGATCGAACCGACCGGATCGGCAAGGGCCGCCACGTCTTCCAGTCCCCGCGCGATCGCGTCGATGCGCTTGGGATCGAGACGCGTGCGGTCGACCATCGCGGCCGAATTGCCCGCATCGACCGCGAAAGCGACGTCGGCGGCGTTGGCGTCGAGCAGGTCCTGCGTGGCCGCGCGCACGCGGTCGGCGGCGGTGCGCAAGGCCGCACTCTTGCGCTTGGCGGGCGCCACGGCGAGCAGTCGCGCGGCGGCGCGCGCACGCACACCCATTGCCTCGATGGCGGCCTTAAGATCCTCGCCGTCGCCCGAATCGTTCATTGCGCCTGCCGCCTTCGTCGTCGCGCGCGCCATCCTAGCCTCTCTCCTGCCGCATCGCGATCACGACGCGCTCGCCATCGCAAGATCGTCGCGATGGATAATCTCGTCCCGCCCGCGGAAGCCCAGAAGCTCCTCGATCTCCGACGAACGCCGGCCCATGATCCGCCGGATGTCGGCGGCGGCATATGCGCTCAGGCCGCGCGCGATCTCGCGCCCCGCCTTGTCGCGCACGCGGATCGCATCGCCGCGCTCGAAAGCGCCCTCGACGCCGACCACGCCCGCCGGCAGCAGGCTTTTCCCCTGATCGAGCGCCCGCACGGCGCCGTCGTCGATGACCACGGCTCCGGCCGGTTCGACCGTGCCCGCGATCCAGCGCTTGCGCGCCGATGCCGGGCTGCCCTGCGGCACGAACCACGTGCAGCGTGCACCGGCTTCGATCGCGGACAGCGGCCGCAGGACCTTGCCCGACGCGATCGCCATGCGGCAGCCCGCACCCAGCGCGATGCGGGCCGCACCCAGCTTCGTGACCATGCCCCCCGACGAATAGCCCGGCCGGGCTTCGCCCGCCATCGCGAGGATCTCGGACGTGAGTTCGCCCACTTCCGCCAGATGGCGCGCCGACGGGTCGCGGTGCGGGTCGGCGGTGTAAAGACCGTCGATGTCCGACAGCAGGATCAGCGTATCGGCCGAAGCCATCTGCGCCACGCGCGCCGCGAGGCGGTCGTTGTCGCCGAAGCGGATTTCCTCGGTCGCGGTCGTGTCGTTCTCGTTGATGACGGGGACCGCACCTGCTTCCAGCAGTGTGGCCACCGTCGCGCGCGCGTTGAGATGCCGGCGCCGGCTTTCGGTGTCGTCGGGCGTGAGCAGAACCTGCGCGCCGACGATGCCGCGCTTGGCAAGCGCGTCGATCCACGCGTGCGCGAGCCACACCTGCCCGGTCGCGGCAGCGGCCTGCTTTTCCTCGATCTTCAGCGCGCGCTTGCCGTAGCCGAGCTTCCAGCGGCCGACGGCGACTGCACCCGACGTGACGACGATCGCGTCGAGCCCGCGCTTCTTCAGCATCGCGACGTCGTCGGCGATCCCGTCGAGCCAGTCCTGCCGGATGCCGCCCGCTTCGTCGACGACGAGCGCGGAACCCGTCTTGACGACGAGCCTGCGCGTGCGCGCGAAGGCGCCGGTTCCGGCGGCGGCGTTCACGGCGCTTCGTGTGCGCGCATGGCGTCGCGCTCCGCCTTGTCGGCCGCGCGGCGTTCGCGCACGGGCGGCACGAGCGCGCGCAGCACGTCCTGCACGCCCTTGCCGGCCGCACCCGACAGCGCCATGACGCTTGCGGCAGGCGAACGCTTCTTCGCCGCGCGCTTCAGCGCCGCGAGCTTCTTCTTCACGTCCTCGGGATCGAGCGCGTCGATCTTGTTGAGGCCGACGATCTCCGGCTTCTCGGCCACGCCGTGGCCGTAGGTCTCCAGCTCGTCGCGGATCTGGTTGTACGCCGCGACGACCTTTTCCTGCGTGCCGTCGATGAGGTGCAGCACCGCGCCGCAGCGTTCGACATGGCCGAGGAAGCGGTGGCCGAGCCCCTTGCCTTCCGCCGCACCCGCGATGAGGCCGGGCAGGTCCGCGACGACGAGTTCGTCCTGGTCGACGCGCACGACGCCGAGCTGCGGCTTCAGCGTGGTGAACGGATAGTCCGCGATCTTCGGCTTGGCCGAGGTCGTGGCCGCAAGGAAGGTCGACTTGCCCGCGTTGGGCAGCCCCACGAGGCCGACGTCGGCGATCAGCTTGAGGCGCAGCCAGATCCAGCGTTCCTCGCCGGGCCAGCCCTTGCCGGCGGTGCGCGGCGCCTGATTGGTCGACGATTTGTAATGCGTGTTGCCGAAACCGCCGTCGCCGCCCTTGCACAGCCGATAGCGCTGGCCGGCTTCGCGCATGTCGACGATCAGCGTTTCCTGATCGTCCTCGAGCACGGCGGTGCCAACGGGCACCTTCAGCACGATGTCCTTGCCGCCTGCGCCCGACTTTTGCCGACCCTCGCCGTGATGGCCCTTCTCGGCCTTGAAATGCTGCGTGTAGCGGTAGTCGATGAGCGTGTTGAGGTTCGCGACCGCCTCGATCCAGATGTCGCCGCCGCGGCCGCCGTCGCCGCCGTCCGGTCCGCCGTACTCGATGAATTTCTCGCGCCGGAAGCTGACGGCGCCCGCACCGCCGTCGCCGGATTTCGCGAAGATCTTGCACTGGTCGAGGAACTTCATCGGGGGCCCCAAACGAA